>JAFDME010000062.1 GCA_019306075.1 Deltaproteobacteria bacterium
CGGCAAGGAATATGAGTGGGAAAAAAAATTCAACTCATGATGGCACCACCCTCTACGAGTAGTGGTTCCAGCAGGCAATAAGACTCAGTGCAGCAAGTTTTGTCCTGGCAGGCAGACTCTCCTTTATCATATACTCCCTGTCACTGTGGTCACAGTCACCGACTGGCCCCATACCATCAATGACAGGGACGGAACTTTCGGCAATGGTATTGGCATCGGAGACCCCGCTGCGCAGCTCCTCCCGTACCTGAATACCGAGGAATTCAGCCTGCTCCTCAATCAGGTGGAAGAGATTCATATTCCTGCCACTCCGCTCCATGGGCATCCTCGACGATGTCTCTCTCAATATGGCCGACGTTCCGGGCACAGTACTTTTCTCCGCAATTTGCCTGATTTTTTCTGCGGTTTTTCCGGCATCCTCCTCATACAGATAGCGGGTATCAATCCCCACTCCGGCAGTTTCAGCGACACTGTTTACACCTACTCCCCCTTCGATCACACCCACATTTACCACTATACCCCTGGAAACATCATTCAAATCCTCAATGGCAATAGTCTTGTGAGCAAGTTCCAGTATTGCGCTGGCCTTATCCCGGCCCGCAAATGCCGCATGCCCTGCTCTTCCGGTAACATCAAGATGATACCCGGCTTTGCCCTTTCTTCCGGTGACAATCTCCCCCTGCAGACCGCCGCATTCAAAGACCATAGCCAGAAGACATCCTGCCGCCTCCTCACGAATAAGTCGACTGGAATAGGGTGAGCCGATCTCTTCATCGGAATTGCATATAAGGGTGACCGGAACAGTATCGAGCAGGCCATAGTTGGCCAGGGCCCTGATTGCAAAAACAGCAACAACAAGCCCGCCTTTCATATCGATAACCCCGGGCCCGGAGACCTTACCGTCATTCTCCCTGTACCAGTTGAAAGCACTGTCAACTGGAAAGACCGTATCCATATGCCCTGCCAGCAAAATAGATTTCTCCTCCCTGCTGCAAGCCGCAGATCTAAAAATCAGCTGATCACCCGCCTCCTTCTCTTTAACTACCTCCACCTTCATACCACAGCTCTCAAGCTGTCGGCGGAGCAGCTCACCGACCTTATCGACGCCCTCCTTATAGTGGGAGAAACTTGACTGCAGAACCAGTTCCCGCAACAGATGGAACTGATTCTCCTCATGCTCATCCAGGTATGATATTATCCTTTCTTTCATCTGAAATTTTAAGCTTTTACGAGTTTATCATTATTTATTAAAGGCAAAAAGATCCTCCGCATAAACCTCAGGATCAGCATCCGGATATTCAGCCTCCTCTCCACTCCACGGCTTTCTCAGGATATAGTCATCACCCTCCCGCCGCACAACATTTGACCGGTGCAGGGGGATTTTTCCGCCAGCAGTGGCAATATACCTCGGGATGGCATCCCCTGAAATATTGCCGTACATCGACTCCACAATATCACGCCCTACGGCAAGAGGAACCCTGAAGTGAGAGAACTGCGGGTTGCGGTAACTGCAGTTAAAAATATAGTATGGCCTGACATAGGCCTCCTGTATGGTCTCACACAGTTTCCACATTTTCACCCTGCTGTCATTGATACCTTTCAGCAGCACCGCCTGATTAAGAACAGTGAAAGTGCGCTTAGACAGCTGCCTGAAAGCATCTCTTGAGACCGGGGTGATTTCCTGGGCGGTATTAATCTGGGTCACAACCCGGATTGGTTTTTTATCGCTGCTCTCCTCCAGAATATCAAGAAGCTCAGTGTCAACCCGCATGGGTGCTGTCACCGGAATACGTGTGCCGAGCCGCTTTATCTTTACATGGTCAATTTTATCCAGCTCCTCAAGCAGCCATCGCAGCATGGAGTTTGGCAGAACAAAGGCATCTCCGCCGGTAACCAGTACGTCACGCACCTGCTCATTGTTGCGGATATAGTCCAGAGCCTCATTGTATGCCTCCCTGGAATACACATGATCCTTCCTGCCGATATGGGCGAGACGCAGACAGTGGGTACAGTACATTGCACACATGTTGGTGGCTTTTATGGTCAGCACCCTGGGATAAAACTGATCAATAAGGCGGGCCGGAGAATGGTCTGCGGCAACAGGGGGGATCTCAATACCGGCGTTCTCAATCATCTCCCCGGTGGGTACTGACTGCAGCATTACCGGATCATTGATTACTCCGGGCATAATAAGGCTTGTATAATAGGGAGTAAGCCGCATCCTGTAGGACTTGGTCACCCGGGCAATCGATTCCAGCACATCTTTCGGTAAATCTATCAGTTTGGACAAGGTTGAGACAGAGTCTATCGCATGCCTGATCTGTCCCTGAAAAGAGTTCCAGTCATCATCACTCATCTTCAACTCTTTTTTGATGCGGCTTATATTCTCCTGAATCTGCTCCCATTTTTCTATACCGCTGGGCGCTGCCTGGTCTTTTTCCGCCAGGTACTCCTCCACCCGACTGTTGGCCTCACCGGCAATCGGCAGAGCCCTGGCTACACGCCCACCTACGGAGACCATATGTTCATCAATCTGCTGATGTTTGACCGCCAGCTGCCGCAGCTCATCCCCGGATATGCCAAAATCATCGGAACATCCCTTTCCCTCTCTCTGCAAATCGAGCAGGCGGCCAAACAGCGAGATAATGGGGCCGGTCAGATTTTCATTATCCGCCCGCCTATAAAGTGCCAGAATCTCACCTTTTTCATCTGCAGAAATCGAAACTTTCGCTACCGGTTTCTGCAGCTCTGCAATGAGTTCTTCAGTATAGCTGTCTAGGGGTGGTATATCTTCAGTACTTACTGTTTTTATTGATGTCATGATTCTCTACGCCTCTGCAATAGTTTGCTTTATAAAACCTGTTCCCTGACACAATCCTTCATTAACATCTTCTCTTGTTCTTGCAACGGACACCACACGGGCCAGAAAGGTTCCCGGCATCACTTTTAGATTTGTGCCCAGATGCTCAAGTATAACAAAATCCTTTTCCAGCTCTTTACAGGCCACCTTGTTAAAGGTTTCACGTTCATACGGGTTCTGCGGGATATATCCATTGGTGATCTCTGTTCTGTTAACCTTGTGATTATATGTTCCCCAGTGAATTCCCCTGATATTTTCCTCCATTTCAACAGTCTCGGGAGGAAAACGATTTTCCGTAACTGCATAATATTCAAGTTCAGGCAGCATTGGCGAACCTTCCGGCAGGTTTTGCTCAAGGGTAAAGCAAAACTCCAGAGTAGTTCCCTGCTTGCGGGCATTAATCTCCAGAAAGAAGATATTGCCCTCCTCGTCGATCAGATAGTCGCAGCCAAAGATCCCCCTGTACCCGGCCTTTCCCATTATTTTACCCACCGCAACGGTATATTCCCTCAACTGTTGCTGCTGCTCTTTTGTGACCACGGAGGGAAAATGGGAGCCGACAAACCTGTTGCCGTCAACGATTGTCTGGTCGGCAACCCCTGCGATATAAACATCCTCCTCGTTTGCAACAACTGCGAGCACCGTGGGATCGAGATCATGGGAGATATATTTTGTTACCAGATATTCACATTCATCATCGATGAACTTTGCCGCCACATCTTCCTGACTGTGGGTCACCGCAGAATTTGCCCCCGCTGCGGAGAAGGCGGCACTGACAAATATCCCATCCGCCCACCTCTCCCTGAGAGATGCAGTAATCTCCATCAGACTGTCAATACCTCTGCAGACCCTGCCCTCAATGAACGGCACAACACCCTGCAGTTCTTTATGCTGAACCACCTTATCATTAAACTTTCTGGCAATCAGCTTGTCCGGGCCGAGAATGGAGACTCCGTTAATTGCGTCCAGCTCCATTTCAACGACACTCTCATAAAGATTTATATAGAGCAGATCCTGATGCTGAAGAAGAGTGTCAATCAACCTGCGAACAGTCGTACTCCCGGAGACGGCGGTCATAAACTGACCGCTGTTTATCCTGCAGCTCATCTTAGGTGCAACTTCAGAGGAACTGAAAGTGTGATTGGTGATCATATCGGCCTGGGCAACCGGGTTTATGACGATGATATTTGCATAGTTGTACTGCATACAGACATCGGGGACGATCGCTATAAATTTGATTTCCCGGCCGGGAAAGCGTCGCTCGAAGGTTTCTTTAACAAAAAAATTCAGGGAATAATTTTTCAGATCTCCCAGATAAAAAAAATAATATACTTCAGGATCATAAACAAAATTTGAATAGAGAATATCGTCGCCTTGAATATGTGTCATCTCTTCCTGTCGTGCCTCCGTGCCGCTTTATTTCTGCAGCAATGCTATTTTAGTACCGGTCTCAGTATAATGCTGCCGGACTGTCTCTTCGATCTGAGCCGAATTCCCTCCGGCAAGTGCTGAAACTATCCTCAGATGCCGCGCACCTATTTCTCCCGGTGTATAGATGGTGCTCCAGTATCTGTAAAAGAGAACGTGAAGTCTGAGACTCAATCGCTGCAGATTTTCACCAAGGGGTAAATTTATATTTTTACTGACCAGAAAATCGTGAAAATCTCCGCCAACCTTAACAACCATCTTGCGATCACCTTTGTGTGCGAAATTTTGCATCTCCTCCACCATCCGGTGAAGAATTCCAATCTCATTCTCCGTAAATTCCTCCCTGGTCTCCATTATCGCGTACCCTTCCAAAACACCCCTCAGGGTATAGGCGTCAATTATTTCCTTTGGCGAGAGCAAGGCAATAAAGTTTCCCACCTGCGGCCTATAGGCAATAATACCACTGGCAATCAACTCTTTGAGCGCTTCGCGCACTGGCGCCCTGCTGATCCCCATTTCTTTAGCCAGCAGACTCTCCTTTATCTGATCCCCGGGGGAATAGAGACCATCCAGAATCAATTCATAGATATGCTCAATAACCTGATCCTTATATGTGGTTTTAACTATCATCATTGCTCCGCTTCCAGGTCAAACCCTGCTTTAAAAATGTACATTGTCGACAATCGACTACTTATTAACATTATTTTTTGATAATGCAACCAGTTTTTGCTAAAATCATCAGAGAATGCTACTTACTGGTAGAATTTCTCAATTTATTGATTACACTATGCAGGGCAAGATGGAGGAAGGAACAGAGGCGAAGAGGCAATTTTCCAGAATAACCTTTGTCAGAAAAGCTGTATATATTACCAGGGTGACCATCAAATGAAATCTGAAAGCGGGAAAGATGATAAGAGGTTTAAAAAACCTTACACTCCACCACGGATTACTGAATTAAGTGTAGGCAGAACTAAAGGTGGCCACAATAAGAATAGACTGGAAAGCAATTATTCTAATGGTTCTCAGACCTCATGATTTCCGATCAAAATATTTGTATCTGAGCCCTTTATATGACCCGAAAGGAAGAAGCAAATTTGTATATCTGACCTTCAGGGTTTTGTCGTTTCCTACCTGTTCAAAAAATAATTTATATATCCGTCCACGATTACCGACCGCCTGCCAGACAGCTCTTCCATCAAAATTCCTGACAACACCCAGTTCTTTTTGCCTTCTCTGTGCGCTCTATGTCCTCTGTGGTTTCTGCTTTTTTCAAAGTCAGAGTTTATACCCTCCAACCCTTACGTCTACCACCAGAACTCAGGGTAACGCCTGTTTTTAGGAATATTGTTGACGACGAGAGCGATAAGCAGCATCACAAACGCTCCCAGTGCTGCCGGCATAAGGACGTAGAGATAGCCCAGGTTGTGAATGCTGTCACTGCCGATCACCGCAATCAGTGCAGTGGCACCACCCGGAGGATGGAGAGTTTTGGTAAGATGCATCAGGGCAATGGATGTGGAGACCGCAATTGATGCCGCCAGCCAGGGTTGCTGCCCAAACAGCTTAAAGGCCGTCACACCGATAATTGCGGAAAGGACATGACCGCCGATCAGGTTCCTCGGCTGGGCCAGGGGGCTGCGAATGGCGCCGTAGATAAGTACTGCCGAGGCGCCAAACGAACCGATGATCATAGCCAGCCCGCTCCGGTCAAGGATATTATAGTGGATAAGAGAAACTGCGGCAATACCAAGAAAACTGCCGATCCATGACCAGAGGACTTCAATCAGACGGACTTTTGGCGGACTCTGGCCGCTGCCCTTCATCTTTTGCAGATAATTCATTGTTACTCTTCCTCGTCAAAGACACTATAGGTATGCGCCAGATCAGTGCGGGTAACAATGCCGACTGTCAGTCCACTGTTATCAATAATCGGCAGACGATTGATCTTCCGGGCGACAAAAAGAGATGAAATGGCACTGATGGTCATCTCCGGCAGTCCTGTTACAGGAGGCTTTGTCATTATTTCACCAACACTTCTCCGGTGCAGCCTTCCGATCATGCAGCTTTCATCATTATGCAGACAGTGGGAGACCATCTGCATAAAAGACGGTTTGCCGCCAACCCCCATTTCCCCGAGAAAATCTTTTTCAGAGACAACGCCAACGATCTTCTTATTGCTGTCAATTACCGGGGCACCGGATACCTGCTTTTCCGCAAGCAGACCTGCAGCCTCAATCAGGTTCATATCCTGATCGACCTGCAGCACCGGACTTGTCATGAGGTCAACAGCTGTCAGAGTATTGAACAGCCTCTCTATGGCCAGAGTGTACGCTGCCTGATAGACCTGCCTGAAATCGCCGGGAGTAATGTCGAGATAGCCCTGGATAGCTTTCATAGCCTCAATAATATCCTGCTCGGAGATATCCAGCGGAATACTCTCCCTGCGGCTCGTTTTTTCCATTTTTCCCTCCTGTTCAGTACCTTAGTGCCTTGCTCCAAAATTTCTGCAATAAAAACAAGAAATTGAAGCAGGTCGTTTTAAAATATATGATTGAATGTACTTCCATGGCACTTATCCAAGCATTCTAACGCAGACAAGCTGCAACTAAGTACCTTGGAGGTATCTACCTAGTTTTGTGGGTAAATACCCTTCTTCTATTTCTTGTTTTTCTTTACAGCCTTTACGGAGTAAGGTACTAAAATTCCTATTTATTCGGGTTATTCTTTCCTGCAATCAGGTGACACCGGCCGTCAGCTGCCGGAAATCCGAAAGTATCTTCTCTCCGGCCTGCCCAGCGTACCGTAGAAAAGATCCGCCCTGACCACCCCGTTTGCCACCAGATATTCGAGATATCGCCTGGATGTGGTGCGGCTCACCCCAATTTTTTCTCCTGCCTGCTCGGCGTTGATTCCTTCTTCACTTATACGTTCTACAATTTTATCTATTTTCTGTAAAGTGATGGGATCAATTCCCTTTGGCAGATTGTCCTTACTACCGACCTTTTTTTTCTCCTGATGCAGAAGAATATCCACATCGCTCTGATTGATTGTGGTGATTTTCTGCAGCTTTTTCCTATGTTCCACATACCTGTTGAGCATATTCTGAAAACGGGTGAAATTCAGAGGCTTGAGAATATAATCAAAGACCCCGCCCCGGAGGGCTTCCTGGAATATATCCCTCTCCTTGGCAGCGGTAATAAGGACGATATCAGTTTTTTTGTACTCTTTTCTGATCTTCCACAACAGCTCGATACCGTTTCCGTCAGGAAAGAAAATATCCAGCAACACCAGATCGGGCTGCAGCACCCTCAGCATTTCCTCCCCCTCCCGGATTGAATTTGCAATGCCGGTGACGACGAAACCGCTGATCTTCTCGGTAAATATTCGTTGAATCTCAGCTATCTTCTCATCATCTTCAATTATAACTATCTGGATTGGCTCCATCCATCACCTGTGTTTTCGGAATAATTACAGTAAACGCGGCCCCGCCAAGCTCCGAAGAACCGATGGTGACACTACCCTGCAGCCGGGTTATAGCCTTTTCCACCAGGAAAAGCCCCATGCCGTGTCCCCGCTTCTTTTTCGTAGTAAAGCCCCTCTTGAAAACATTGTTCCATTCACTTTTGTCAATACCTGGTCCCGAATCATCAATTTCAAAGATAAGATCATTGCCGAGATCTGTCATGGAAAGTTTAACATGCCGCCGGGATTCATCATTCTCCATAACCGCCTCAAAACTGTTATCAAGAATATTGCTCAATACGGTGACAAGACCTTCCCGCTTCATGGTATCAGGTACATTAACCATATTACTGTCAGGGTCGATTTGAAAATCCACCTTCAACTCTTTTGCCTTATTATATTTGCCAAGAACAGTGCCGGCAAGGATAGGGTCGGGAACAATCCTCATCAGCGAATGAATAAGTTCCTGATAGCCGGATGTCTCGCTGCCGATAAGATCAACAGCCTCCTGGTACGCACCGATCTGAATAAGGCCGGAGATGGTGTGGAGTTTATTGGAATATTCATGGGTCTGAACCCGAAGCATCTCGGAATATTTTTGAATCTGGGACAGTTTTTTCGCCAGGATATCCAGCTCATCCTTATTACGGAAACTGGAGACAACTCCGGTTATTTTCCCATCATTTACCATGGGGATGCGGTTGACGATAATCTCTTTATCCCCGACCAGCAGTTCCCTGTCCAACTGGCTGACTCCGGTATGAAGAACATCCAGTATCCTGGTCTGGGGCAAAACTGAAATAACCGGCCTGCCGATGACATCCTCACCACTGTCAAGTCCAAGTGTCTCGAAAGCCGCCTGGTTGACAGTGGTGATCAAACCCTTCTCATCAACCGCCAGCACCCCCTCCCTGATTGTTTCAAGGGTTGTAGTTCTTTCCTGCAGAAGTGCCGCAATTTCACTTGGCTCAAGACCAAAAATCAATTTTTTGAACTCATCGGTTATTTTTATGGTTACCGCTATACCAAAAAGAATTGCAGCGGTAAGAAAAGTAATGATCTTTATATTGTATCCCCTGATAAGGGAGTTAACATTCTGCACCAGATAGCCGACAGAGACGACTCCTATAACATCCCCCTGTGCGCTGAAAACCGGAACCTTTCCCCGTATGGAGGGGCCCAGCGTACCTGTTGCCCTGGAGACATATGCCTTCCCCTCGTCAAGGGCAGGACTGTTGTCTCCACCCACCATATATTGTCCGATACGTTCCGCCACCGGGTGAGAATATCGCCTGCCCTCCTTATCACCAACAACAATAAACTGGGCGCCGGTGGTCGTGCGAATTTTTTCTACAATGGACTGGATGGATGAATTCTCAAGATCCCCTTTTACAAGATCTCTTCGAATATCCGGGATAAGAGCCACTGCCTGCGAAACCTTCAACGCCCTGCTGCCCATCTGCTCTTCCAGAATAGAGGATATCAGGCGAAGAGAAAACAGACCACCGACACCGACAATGCAGATGATAAGCCCCAGGATCAGCAGAATCATTTTGGTCTGGAGCTTTCGGGGTTTCATGGTACTGAAAAACGTTTCCATTATAACTCATCCCTTAATGTGAACAAAATGAACATAATGTTCTAAAAGGTTTTTTTACTCTTAATTTCCTCAATCTTTACTTTTCCCTGTTTTTTGTGAAAAGTGGCTGAATGGTTCTCTTCTTAGCCTGTTCCCGGGGTTTAGTCCAGAACCGGGAGAATATTTTATATTTTCTGAGACGGCTGCACTAAAGAAGTCTGCTCAATGGTAATTTAAAAAAGGAGGATGCACATGAAACAGAGCAAAAAGAGATTCACCAAAGTTGCTGCAACACTGTTTTCCTTTGCCCTGCTGCTGGCCTTGTTTGTTTCACCGGTTTCAGCAAGCGATGTTAAGGAAATTCACTTTCTTATTCCAGGCGGAGCAGGCGGCGGCTGGGATGGCACAGCCCGGGGTGTAGGCAAGGCCCTGCTTGACTCCAAACTGCTGAAAAAAGCCTCTTTTGAAAACATGTCCGGCGGTGGCGGCGGCAAAGCACTCAACCACCTGATCAGCACGGCAAAACGGCAGGAAGGCACTCTTCTTGTCAATTCAACTCCTATTATCATCCGCTCCCTGACCGGAGTATTCCCGCAATCCTTTCGGGATCTCACCCCCATAGCCTCAGTTATTGCCGATTATGCCGCTTTTGTTGTACCAAAAGATTCAAAATATAAGAGTTTTAAGGATGTGGTTGCTGCTTTCCAGAAGGACCCCAAGTCTGTCAAGATCGGCGGCGGCTCGGTTAAGGGAAGTATGGATCACCTCGTTCCGGCCATGGTTTTTCAGGCCGCAGGAGAAGATCCGCTGAAGGTTAAATATATCCCCTACGACGCCGGCGGCAAAGCGATGGCCGGTCTTCTCTCCGGAGATGTACAGGTCCTTTCCACAGGTTTTGGTGAAGCACTTGGTCTTGCCAACCAGGGTGAAGTGAAGATTCTGGCCGTTACCTCTGCCAAACGTCTATCCCAGGCACCTGATGTTCCTACAGTAAAAGAACTTGGCTATGATGTCACCTTCGCCAACTGGCGTGGTTTTTTCGCCGTTCCGAACCTGCCGAAAGAAAAGGCTGAAGCATACAGGGCACTGCTGAAGAAAATGTATGATACTCCCCAATGGGAAGAGATTCGAACCAAACGCGGCTGGCAGAATCTGTACCAGCCCGGAGATGAGTTTTATGCCTTTCTCGAAACCCAGGAGAAGGATCTCGGGGATATGATGCGTAAGCTTGGTTTCCTCAAGTAAGAGTGTCGCGGACGTTGACCGCAACACAGGTTATTAGTGCCTTACTTCAGAGTTTCTGTAATAAAAAACAAGAAACTGAGTAGGGTCGTTTAAAATTATGTGGATGAATTTACTTCCATGGCACTTACTTGCAGCTTGTCTGCGTTAGGCTGTTAGACTGTTAGGCTGTCAGGAAAAACAGGTAAGCGCAGACGCCGAAAGACAGTGAACAACCTCCCCTAACAGCCTTCAGCCTAAACAACCTGTTAATTTAACAGAATGAATTTAAAGTTATTTTCTTGTTTTTTTTAACAGAAGTGCCGGAATAAGGCACTAATAAGGAGTTTGAAATGGCACGAGAAAAGGTGGGAGCGCTGGTTATACTCCTTTTTTCTATGGCCTACGGCCTGATGGCGACCAAAATACCTCTTTCGTTTCTTTCACGGCAGGAGGTATTTACAGCACGAACCATGCCCTACGGGCTGGCTATTGCCGGAATCATTCTCTCCTTTGCCATTATTGTCCTGCCCACGGTGGATCCGGAAGGGAAAAAGAGCCTTGGAGATGAGACCAGGGGCATGGACTGGTCAACCGCAATCCTGCTGGTTGTCCTTATGCTGCTGTTCGGTCTGGTGATGAAATGGCTTGGGTTTATTCTCTCCTCCATCATCTTCCTGCTCAGCGGTTTCTGGATTATGGGTGAGCGCCGTATCCTCTTTATGATTCTCTCTGCGGTTCCACTGGTTATCGTTCTCTGGTGTATCATGTCTCTGCTGCTCGGCGTCTATATCGCACCGGGTGAAGTCTTTTATCAGCTGGGGGTATTCTGATGTGGGAAGGAATGATAGGCGGCATGATGACTGGAATCAGCACTGCGCTGATTCCCATCAATATCGCCATGGTTCTTATGGGCTGCTTTGCAGGCAGTTTCATCGGTATGCTGCCGGGACTGGGTCCAATCACCGCAGTAGCCCTGATGATACCGATCACCTATGGCCTGGATCCTACCACAGGAATGCGTCTTCTCTCCGGAGTTTATTACGGCGCGATATTCGGCGGCTCCACATCTTCCATCCTCATTAATGCACCAGGGGAGGCGGCAACAGTGGCAACGGCGCTGGATGGATACCCCCTGGCCCGCCAGGGATATCCCGGGAAGGCCCTGGCAATTGCCGCCTATTCCTCATTTTCAGGAGGCACCATCGCTGTTATTCTGCTGATGTTTTTTGCTCCCGTACTGGCCAAAGTGGCCACCAGTTTTCAGTCCGTGGACTATTTTGCCCTGATGATACTCGGCCTCACCGCAGTATCCGCCTTTGCGGGAAGAGGCGGAGTGCTCAAAGCCCTGCTGATGGTAATCGTCGGGCTCATGCTCTCAACAGTCGGCACAGACCAGACTTCAGGAATTCAGCGATTCACCTTCGGCTCCCTCGAGCTGCTTGACGGTATAGAGTTTCTCATGCTTGCCATGGCAACCTTTGCCCTCACAGAGGCTCTGTCCATTGTATTAAAAAGAGATGCCTCCTCAGACAGCCTCAAACCCAAAATGATTGGCTTTAAGAGTCTCAAGGTGAGCAAAAAAGAGTTTAAATTCATTGCCCCCACCATCCTGCGATCATCCCTGCTCGGTTTTTTTGTCGGCGTTCTGCCCGGCGCCGGAGCAACACTTGGTTCATTTATGTGTTATGGCATGGAAAGGAACCTGGCCTCAAAAGAAGAACAGAAAAAATTCGGCAAAGGAAGCCTGCGTGGACTTGCAGCACCTGAAACCGGGAATAATGCAGCCAGTTCCGGCTCCTTCGTGCCCCTGCTCACTCTGGGTATCCCGGGCTCGGGGACAACCGCGGTTATGCTTGGCGCTCTGATAGCCTACGGCATAGAACCCGGTCCCCGAATGTTTGTGGAACGTCCCGATGTTTTCTGGGGAGTGATCATGTCCATGTATCTCGGCAATGTTTTCCTGCTCTTTCTCAACCTGCCGATGATCCCCTACTTTGCCCGCCTGCTTGCAATTCCCCGGAAAATCATGGTACCGGTCATCCTCTTTTTCTCGCTGATGGGAGTCTATCTGGTAACGTTTAATGATTTTGATATCCAGATGATGGTACTCTTCTGCGTTGCTGCTATGGCCCTGCGACTGATGAATTTCCCCATGGCACCGCTTTTACTGGG
>JAFDME010000063.1 GCA_019306075.1 Deltaproteobacteria bacterium
CTGCTGTCTCTATTGCCGGCTGGATCAGAACCCGCAGGGATACAGGAGAATTTTCTTTTCTTGAGGTCAATGACGGTTCATGTCTTGCAAATATTCAGGTTATTGCGGACAAGGCACTGGAGAATTACCTGAGTGAGGTTCGACAGTTGACCACCGGCTGCTCTGTCAAAGTGCGGGGTGAGATGAAGGAGTCACCTGCAAAAGGACAGGCCGTGGAAATTCACGCTGCTGAAGTTATCGTTGTGGGGCAGGCTGACCCGGCTACCTATCCTTTGCAGAAAAAAAGACATTCTCTTGAATTTCTACGGGAAATCAGTCATTTGCGACCAAGAACTAATGCCCTTGGTGCGGTTGCTCGTGTGCGTTCGCGGTTATCCTGGGGAGTACATCAATTCTTTCATGAAAATGGATTTTTCCAGGTGCATACACCGGTCATTACAACCAGTGATTGTGAAGGCGCCGGCGAGATGTTCCAGGTGGTCAGTTCAAATGAAAAAGGAGAGGGGGACCATTTTTTTGGTCGAAGTGCGGGGCTTACCGTCAGCGGACAGCTGCAGGCTGAGGTTTATGCCCTCTCTCTTGGCAATGTATACACCTTCGGTCCTACCTTCAGAGCTGAAAATTCCAATACTTCACGACATCTTGCGGAATTCTGGATGATTGAGCCGGAAATGTCGTTTTGCGACTTGCAGGAGAATGCCAACGTTGCTGAGAAGCTGCTGAAGTATCTTCTAAACGATGTGATGGAGAACTGTGCCGAGGATCTGTCTCTGTTTGATAAATTTATAGAGAAAGGACTGCTTAAAAAGCTCCGCAGGGCTGCAGATAAAAAATTTGCTCACCTAAGCTACACTGAATCTGTTGATATTTTGTTGAAATCGGGAAAATCATTTGAGTTTCCCGTTGCCTGGGGGTCTGATCTTCAGTCAGAGCATGAGCGCTATCTTGCTGAAGAAGTATTCGATTTACCTCTTGTTGTGACGGATTATCCGGTGACAATAAAACCGTTTTATATGCGTTTGAATGATGATCGGAAAACCGTTGCAGCAATGGATATTCTGGTGCCGGGTATTGGAGAAATCGTTGGTGGCAGTCAGCGTGAAGAGCGCTTTGAGGTATTGAAAGAGAGAATGGTTGATGCCCGGATTGATCTTCAGGCATACGACTGGTATCTTGATTTACGCCGTTATGGCACTGTACCCCATTCCGGTTTTGGCCTTGGTTTTGAAAGGCTGGTTCAGTTTGTTACCGGAATGAAAAATATTCGTGAAGTTATACCTTTCCCCAGAACACCCGGTTCTGCTCCCTGCTGAGTTGTGTCGGAAATCGCAATGAAGAGAGAAAGTAAAGAACCCGGCGTACAGAAAATGTTTGATGCCATTGCCGGTCGATATGATCTTATGAACCGTGTCATGACCATGGGGCAGGATCAGAAATGGCGGAGATTTGTGGTACAACAGGCAGGGGATCCTGGGAAACAGTGGAGTCTTGATCTGGCAACCGGCACCGGGGATATTGCCGCATTGATGTCAGACTCATACAGGAAATCAAAACTTGCCGGGGGCGATTTTTCGTTGAATATGCTGAAGGAGGCCAGGAAGAGATTCGACGGCAAAAGAATCAGCTGGCATGGTTGTGATGCCAACAATCTGCCTTTTGCCGATGACTGCTTTGATTCGGTTACCTTCGGTTATCTTCTGAGAAATGTAGATGATGCATCCCGTGTGTTAAAAGAAGTTTTTCGTGTGCTCAGGAGCGGCGGAAGAGTTGTCTGCCTTGATACAACACCACCTGCAAAGAATCTGCTTTATCCCTTCCTGCAGTTTTATTTCCGATTTTGCATTCCGGCTCTGGGAAAACTGATTGCTGATGACGAAACTGCGTATGCCTATCTGACTGGTTCAACAATGGAGTTTTATACGGCAGAGAACCTGAGTGCCATTTTTAAGAATGCAGGATTTAACAGGACCGGTTATAAGAAATTTATGATGGGAACTATTGCCGTACATTGGGGAGAAAAGTAATAAATTCCGGATGTAGAATTTTTGCGTTTTTATGCGACCTGTGAGATAATAAAGGGAAGGTTCCGGACTCTGTCTATTAAAAGAAAAGGAGGGAAATATGAGTGTAATTAAAGAGATTAAACGAGTCGTAACTCCTGTGGATTTTTCTGATAATTCAAAAATAATTGCTGAGTCAGCAGCGTACTTTGCCGGTAAGTTTGGTGCGTCGATGTACCTTGTGTTTGTTGTGCAGAATTTTGAAGACTATTCAGGTTTTTTTGTTCCTCAGATGTCGATACCGACCCTGGAGGGAGAACTGCTGGAAAGCGCGGAACAAAAAATGTCTTCTTTCTGCGGCGAAATGGATGATTTTTGTAAAAAAGCGGGAGTCGCAGAACTTCACTATAAAGTTTTCATGGGGGATGTGGCTGAACAGATCGTTGAGCATGCGATTGACAAAGAGGCGGACCTTATAATTATGGGAACCCACGGCTACAAAGGGCTGGAAAAAATAATGTTTGGCAGTGTCGCAGATAAAGTAGTTCGCTCCGCCACCTGTCCGGTGATGACAATTAATCCATATACCTGTTGCTGATCCCTCATTCCTGACAGGCTGCAAAGAAAGATGAAAAGCGGAAATGTTCTGCTAAACCAGGTTCCCGGCGGTGTCAGCAACCACCATCAGACTGTTGCCTTGAATGTCGGCATGGTTGTCCGCTCCCAGGAGTGATGAACAGGAGATATTCGGAAAACTGTATATGGAAAGGGGGATGCGGCCGTGTTTTTCTGCGGGAAACTGCGTCTCCAGCAGTTGTTCCAATGACCTGCAGAATTCAGGCTCAAAACAGGCTGACTTCTGCAGGTTCCCGTCGTCCTTGAGTTGCGTCAGTGTATCGGTAAAAATGGATATGATATCGCTACTGTTTTTATGAAAATTATTGATAGCGGACAAAGTATCTTCTGTGTTCAACCCGATGACTGCGGGCAGTGACAGTTGAGCCGGATGAACAGCAGTTTTCTTTCTGTTTTTTTCAAATGATTCAAGTATGAGGTCTGCCGCGTCTCTGCAGGTTGTCAATAGTAGAGGCTCAGCAGGGACAGGTTTCTCCCGGTAGAGCAGTTTCCAGGCTTGCATCCGTTTTTTTGTATTGTCCTGTCCGGGGGGGGAGATATGGTCCCGGACGAAAGCGAGATCCCTGATGGGATAGTCGTCTGCAGGCAGATCATCTTTTCCCTGCAGCTTTCTGAAAAGTTCATTTTCCTCAAAATTTGTCACGACAAGCTGCAGCGCAATTTCTTCCTCTTCATAATCAACCATTTCGCCTATGGCCAGCAGAAGTCTGGCCTGCCACAGCTTCAGAAGTTTTTCTTTCTTCTTATTTTCAGCAGGAAGGTGCTCTGCGCCGAGAAGAGATGAAATGATTTTTCCACTGGAACTCTCGTCGTTCCCGGAGGACTCAGACATGGCAGCAAGGGTGAGAGCGCTGAGTTGTGATCTGTAATCATCTTTTCTGTTTTTTATATCATTTACAAGATGGATAAATCGTCCTAAATCGTTCCCCAGGGGACTTGGTGTATGTTTCCTGCACAAACCTGACTCAATAAAACTATCTATTGCCTGTGGTACATCTCCATGTATACTGCTCTCAGCGGGGCTGAGAAGATGTAATCCGGGAAAGAGCAGGAAAAGCGGATACTGGCTGATGGAATAGATCGTTGTTCCTGGGAAATAAAGGGAGTTAAGTGTGTTCATATGAAAGTTATTGAAGGAAAACTGACGTTTTATATTTCAGCATTGCTCTACCTGTTGTTTAACCTGAGGATCGGCACGGATATACTTTCCAGTTTCAAAGCGACCCTGTGGCAGATTGCGCAGACAGCACCTTATATCGCCGGTGTAAGCTATGCTGTTATTGTTTTACTGCAATATATGACAGGCGGTAGCACTCTCCCCTGGGACAGAAAACTTCGCATATTTTTTGCCATAGGCATCATGGCCGGACTCATCTACGCTATATATGAATATACAGGGGCGGTGACCAGGGTGCAATAGTATACGGGTTATTAGAATCTGTAAATAAAAGAAACCTGGAGCAAAAGAGAGAAAACAATATCTACTATCTTCACACTTCCAACAGGACTGAGAATCTGCTTCATCACCTGGCTGCCGTGATCAGGGCAGATGAGCAGCGAAAATTATTTACCGAAGAGTTGTTTCTCATTCAGAGCCAGGGTATGGAACGTATGGTTTGTCAGACCCTTGCGGACGAATTTGGCAGTTTCTGCAATTACCGGTTTATGTTTCCCCTGCACTTTCTCGGGTTTATTGCTGAAAAAATCGGGGTGCAGACTGTTTCTGCCGCGTATGAAAGGCAAATTTTGACCTGGAGAATAGAGGCCTCACTGTACCATTCCGGCAAAGGGCATCTCGAGGAAATTCAACCGTATCTGATGGCTGAAAACGGGGGACTGAAACGTTTTCAATTAGCCCGCAAGCTGGCGCATATCTTTGATCAATACCAGGTGATGCGGCCTGAAATGCTCGCCGGGTGGATGGAGGGGCGCAGGAGCACTGACGACCCTGCAGAGAAATGGCAGATGGAACTCTGGCAGATGCTGGCGGCAGAACCAATGAGCGGGGAGCATCGTGGCGTTCTGTTCAGGCATGTAATTGACCGGCTGGCATCGCAGGATAATCTTCATAATTTTCTGCCAAAACGGGTTTCAGTTCTCGGTCTGCATATCATGCCTCCTGTTTTTCTTGAATTTCTCAACAATCTTGCCAGACATTCGGATGTCCATCTCTATATTCTCTCGCCATGTAAATATTACTGGGGAGACGTGGAGACACGGAAAACCGGACTAAAACGCGGCCTTAAAAGTTCATCTTCGCAAAACCATCCCCTCCTTGCCAGCCTGGGCAGACAGGGACGTGACTTTCAAAAAATGATGCTTGAGAATGTTGATTTTGAGGTTGAATTTGAAAGCTTTATAGATCCTCTGGAGGATTCAGCGTCACCCACGCTTCTGCAGCGGCTGCAATCTGATCTGCTGCACGGGGAACTGGTACAGCGAATCGGGGCTTCCTCTCCGGTCAATGACGGTTCCATCAGGATTGTTTCTGCTCATTCCATCTTTCGGGAAATTGGGATTCTCAAAGATCATTTACTGCAGCTGCTGTATGAGGACCCATCCCTTCAACTGCGGGATATACTTGTAATGGCTCCCGATATTCAGAAATATGCTCCGCTTATCCCTGCTGTTTTTGATGATATACAGTATTCAATTGCTGATACCTCTCTGAAGAGGCAGAACAACTATATCAACGTTTTTCTCTCCTTTCTCGATCTTTTAAAGGGGCGGTTTGGCTGGAATGAGGTGATGGAACTGCTGCGGCAGCCGGCAGTGTTTCCCCATTTTGGCATTGCTCATACCGATCTGGACTTGCTGCAGCAGTGGGTACTCGGTTCCTCCATACGCTGGGGATTATCGGAACAGCAGCGACGGGATATGGGCATATCGTTATTTTCACAGGGGAGCTGGGCTGCAGGGATAGAGCGTCTGTTAATGGGGTATGCTATCGATTCAGATGAGTCTGTTGACGGTGTGTTTCCTTTTGCAGATATTGAGGGCAGTGGTGCCGAAATGGTTGGAGGGCTGTGTCAGTTTATCACGGTTATTGAGGAGGCATATACTCTTCTGTTGTCCGAACACAGCCTTGACGGCTGGTCATCAATTTTTCTTCGCCTGATTCTCCAGGTTTTTGGTGAGAGTGATCACAGGGAATATAGAGAACTTCGCAATATTCTTATGCAGCCTGCGGAAACTTATGGACCCTACTACGAAGAGAAGGTCGGTTTTGATGTGATCCATGAATGGTTTAAAATGGTTGTGCAGGAGAGTCGTTCAAGTAAGGGGTTTTTGCGGGGAAAACTCACCTTCTGTTCCATGCTGCCCATGCGTTCCGTGCCGTTCAGAGTTGTCTGCCTTTTAGGGCTCAATGACGGTGTCTTTCCTCAAAACGATACTCAACCCGCCTTTGACCTGATGGGCAGAGAGTCGAGACTGGGTGACCGTTCTGCCCGGGCAGATGACCGCTACCAGTTTCTGGAGGCTATCCTTGCCGCAAGATCCAACCTTTATCTCAGTTATATTGGCCAGTCTGTCCGCACTAATGAAGCGATCCCTCCATCCGTGGTGGTTTCTGAATTTACAGATCTGCTTGCCGGGAGTTATGGTGTTGAATCTCTGGTTGCGGTCCATCCCCTGCACCCCTTTAACGTTAAATATTTTACTGAGAGGAGAGATGATAATCTGTTCAGTTATAACAGATATTACTGTACTACCGCTGAAAACCTGCAAAAAGAAATTGTCCCGCCGGTCCCGTGGTGGCAAGGAGAACTTGAAGGAGAGATAGAGCGGATCAGTTTCAAAGATCTTCTTGCTTTCTATCGTAACCCCCAGGACTGGTTTGTACGAAACTGCCTTGGCATCAACATCCGGGGTGATAGAGAATTGCCCGAAGAGACGGAGAGTTTTAAGCCCGGGGGACTGGACGGGTATATGATTGAGCAGAACATTATTCGTCATTATCTGCAGGAGGAGGATACTGACTTTCTTGCCAGAATACAGGCCGAAGGGTTCTGGCCTCTGGCAGGGCCCGGCTCTCTTCTTTATCGGCAGAAGATGGATGAGCTGTCACCTTTTATCGATTCTGTGCGCAACCAGGGTATGGGAGCAGCTGTTGCCGATACAATTTTTGAGCTGGATGTTGGTACATTTGTTTTGTCAGGCACGCTGGAGAATCTCTATGAAAACGGCATCATGCTTTTCAGGTACGCCAGGGTGAAGGGTAAAGATTTACTCTCTGTCTGGATTCATCATCTTGTTGCCAACTGTCTTTTCCGTGAAAGAAAAAGTGTTCTTGTTGCAGCCGATGCTGTTTTCAGTTTTTCCGCTCAAAATCAGATGCCTGATCTGGAATTGATGCTGAAACATTTTGCAGAGGGATGTCGCCGGCCATCATCATTTTTTGTCGAACCTGCACTCAGTTACTGTGATCAGTTGATGAAGAAAAATACGAAAGTCTCCCCCCTGGAGAAGGCTGGTAAAACCCTCCAGACCAGCCTGGAAAAAGGCTATGAACCTTCCTGGGATCTGCTTTTACGTGGCAACAGGGATGAACCGGTTCTTGGATCCGATTTTGAAGACTTCTGCCTTGAAATTATGAATCCCATCCGGAGGGCTGCTGATGAAAGATAATTTTCTTCCTTTTGATACCGGCGGCGGCGTTCTGGCAAAGGGTGTCAATCTTGTTGAGGCGAGTGCCGGAACGGGAAAAACATATGCAATCGCCATGATCGTGCTTCGGGCGGTGGTTGAACTTGGAGTCGGCATAGAAAAAATACTCATTGTCACCTTCACCAGGGCTGCAACAGAGGAGTTGAAAGGGAGAATACGAACCCGGCTTGTTGAGGGACGTGATATCCTTGAAGGGAAAGGACAGAGTCCGGATAGGACCCTGACTGACTGGGCTGCTGCCGTTGCAGATAAAAAAACAGCCCTGCGCCGTCTGCAGCTGGCACTTTATGAAATTGATCGTGCGGGTATATTTACCATCCATGGTTTCTGTCAGCGTATGCTGGCTGAACAGGCTCTGGAAAGCGGCCAGCTTTTTGATGTTGAACTTTTAACGGATATCCGCCCGGTACAGGCTGAGATAGTTGATGATTTCTGGCGAAATCATATTTATCCCCTGGAAGCCCTGCCCTGCAGCATTTTTATGGAATCGTTTGCAACCCCTGAAGAATTAATGAAAAGTGTTATCGGACCAGGGAAGGGTGCAGGCAAAATTCAACCGGCTGCCGGAAGGATCGATGATGCCCTCTCCTCTCTTAAGTTGGGATTTAAAGCCATGTCTGCCTGGTGGCGGAAGAATGGTCTCCTGCTTCTTGATCAGCTGGAGGCAATAAGGGAGGAGAAAGGGTTTAAAAAGGCGTTCAGCGACGGTTTTGAGGTGTGGTGCCGCTCTCTGGACATTTTTTTTCAAACCAGTGGAGAGGGGATACCGACAGGTCTTCATCTGCTGAAACGCGACGAGATCTTTAAGGAACTCAATGGCAATACTTATCGGGGAGATTCGAAAAAAATACGTGCCCTTGCAGGCTGCACCTTTCCCGGCAGAGAAATTGATCTCTTTCTTCAAGCCTGTGACCAGTTGCTGCTAACCCTCAGGGTGCAGCTCGCCGGAGAACTGCAGAGGGAGGTGGGGAGGAGGTTGAGTCAGCGCAGTTCTCTCTCCTTTGATGATCTTATCAGCCGATTGTCAGGAGCACTGCACGGAAGAGCAGGCAAACGTCTGAAGGATGTCATCCGGCAGAGGTTTCAGGTTGCATTGATAGATGAATTTCAGGATACAGACAGCAGCCAGTGGTATATTTTTTCTGAACTTTTTGCGCAAAAAAGTCATTACCTCTATCTAATAGGAGATCCCAAACAGGCGATTTACAAGTTCAGGGGTGCAGATATTCACTCTTACTTTCGCGCCCGCTCTGTTGCCGACCATTTCCTCACTCTTGGCAAAAACTATCGTTCACACCCCTTTCTGATACAGGAGGTGAATCGCCTTTTCACGTCCAGACCTGATCCCTTTTTCCTTGAAGAGGAATGCATCGATTTTTATCCTGTAGAAGCGGCAAAGACCGGCGACGATATGGACCTCCTTGAAAATGGTCAGTCTCTTGCCGGAATGGTCTACTGTCTATTGCCTGAAAATAGCGGAAGCAGGGATGGGAGGTGGGCAATTGGCGAAGGGAGCGCAGCGTTCAGACTGTTTGTTGTTGCTGAAATTTCCCGCCTCCTTGATCCGGACGTACCGGTTATTATAAAAGAGAAGAAAGATCGACCGCTGCGTCCAAGGGATATCGCAATACTGGTGCGTACAAATCGACAGGCTTCTGACTATCTTGGAGATTTCCTTGATGCTGGTATCCCTGCTGTTATTTCCAGCCGGGAATCGGTTTTTAACAGTGAAGAGTGCGGGGATCTCCTGATTTTACTCCGGGCGGTGGCCCAACCGGGGGATCTTTCTCTTCTGAAAACGGCCATGACCCTCCGATGGTTCGGTTTTAACGGGGGTGAACTTGTTATCCTGTGGCGGGATGAAGAGCGTTTGGGTCAATGGTACGAACGGTTTCTTATCTATAATTCTCTCTGGCAGGAAGAGGGGTTTATGGTGATGATGAGCAGGCTGATAGTAGATGAAGATGTCTACCCGGTTCTCTCCCGGCAGCGGGGAACTGAAAGGAGCATTACAAATATTCAGCATCTCATTGAAATGATACAGGAGGCGGAAGTCACAGAGCAACTGCAGATAGGACAGACTCTGCTCTGGCTGCAGCGCATGACGGATTCAGCCTGGTCGGTACAGGAAAGTGGAGAGCTTCGTCTTGAAAGTGATGAAGAAGCTGTCCAGATTATCACTATGCATGGCGCTAAAGGACTTGAGTTTCCAGTGGTTTTTTGTCCCGCCCTCTGGTATCGATCCAACCGTCTGGCCCGTGAAAAATATTGTATTGCCGGCCATGATCAGGAAGGTAACATAATTATCGATCTGGGCTCCGAGATGTTTGAAATCTATCGGCAGAAAGGGGTTGATGAGGAGATGGCGGAGGATCTGCGGCTGCTTTATGTTGCTCTGACCCGGGCAGGGATTCGCTGCTATGTCATGTGGGGGGATATAAAGGGTCGGGGGATTGTTGGTGATTCCTTTGAGTCTGCCCTTGGTTATATGGTTTTTCCTGAAGGCCCCTGTTCTGCAGGGGAACAGCGGGAAACCCTGGAGAAACTGAGCATCAGTCCTGCGGTTCATTTCGTTTTGCTGGAGAGAGATACTCCTCCTCCTGTATACAGGCAGAAGGTATGCCGGCATGATCTGCAGCCGGAACATCCTTCAGGTCGGGAACTGCACACGGACTGGCAGGTGTCAAGCTACTCCTCAATGACTTCTCTTTCCGACTATGAGGATGAACTCCCTGCCCCGATCGGAAAAGATGAGTCTGGCGGGACAATTCCGGTGACCGGCCTCCCTGCAGGGCCGAATTTTGGTAATATGGTGCATGACCTGCTTGAGTCTGTCCCTTTTTCTGAATTTGCCGCCTCTGAGGGGACCGGCGCTGTGCCTGCCGATGCCGGCAGAAAGTATGGAGTTGCCGTCAAGTCCGACCCTCTTTATCAGTTGCTGCGGAATATTGTTACTACTCCACTGCCCCTTCCCACCGGGTCCAGTGTATCCCTTGCCTCTTTGTCCGAATCATCGTGTCTTAAAGAGATGGAGTTTTACTTCCGTATGAGTCGGCTGGAGACAGAACAGATCAATAGGATCCTGTCCACAGATCCTGCAGTCTGCCGTCTCTCCCATCGGGTTATGGAGGGGTATCTTACTGGGTTTATCGACCTGATCTACGAATATGGGGGCAGGTATTATATTCTTGATTACAAGACCAACTATCTCGGGAATGGTATGGAGGACTACAGAAAAGAGAACCTTTTTCGGAGTATGCGGTCTCATAATTATGGTCTTCAGTTCTGGATTTATACTCTGGTCCTTCATCGTCATCTGCAGAATGTAGTTGATGACTACAGTTATAAAGATCATTTCGGTGGAGTTTTTTATCTTTTCGTTCGCGGTATGCATCCCGATCATCCCGGTAACGGTGTGTTCACTGCTCTACCTGATTTTGAACGTTTAAGCGCACTTGAGCAGATTTTCGGAGGAATAGATGGTGAGTGAGACTGATTTCAGTCTGTTTGACAGTCATTTTGCAGGATTTCTCGCTGCCCGCTCCGGATTATCAAGTGGGGATAAAGAGCAGTTTTTTGATCTGATAGCTGCCCTCTCCAGATCCATGTCCGCTGGTCACAGCTGTCATCCTCTTTCTGCAGATGAGTGTGCACTTCTGAAGAAAACCACCCTTGTTTCCAACGGCAGCAATACGCCTCTGGTAATCTATAACAGTCATCTTTATCTGCACAGATATTTTCTGTATGAATCCAGGCTTGCCCGGCAGATCAAAAGGCTGGCAGCTGTTTCCTATGAACCAAACGTGGAAAGCGGAGAACTCCTTGATCTCTATTTCGACAGTTCCTCCGCAATGGTCGACTGGCAGAAAAGGTCGGCTGCGGTTGCTCTTGAAAAAGGTCTTACCATAATCTCCGGAGGTCCGGGAACGGGAAAAACCACCACAGTTGCAAAAATTATTATTCTTCTTCTGCAGGCAATCGACAGCAGTCTGCGAATTGGTCTGGCTGCTCCTACAGGAAAAGCCGCCATGCGGCTGCAGTTATCTGTCGGCAGCAGTTTTGAGACGATCAGTCTGCCGGAAGAGATCCGCTCCGCCCTGCCCGGAGAGGCCAAAACCCTGCACCGGCTTCTTGGTGCACGTCGTAATTCACCCCGGTTTAATCACAATGGCGATAATCCCATGAGCTGGGACGTTGTTATCGTTGATGAGGCATCGATGATTGATCTGGCCCTGATGAGTAAACTCGTTGATGCTCTCAAGCCCGGGAGTCGGCTGATTCTTGTTGGAGATAAGGATCAGCTTTCCTCGGTTGAATCAGGCTCCGTTCTGGCCGACTGTATAAAAAGTCTTCCTGAAAACACTGTCACACTACGTGAAACATTTCGATTTGACAGGGGAATTCAAAGACTTGCTGCGGCGGTAAATGCAGGTGATTTCGATAGAACATATGCTCTTCTGGAGGGGGAGACAACCCCGAATGTGACTCTGATGGATGACCGGTTTTCCCGTTATGCGGGGGAACGGTACAAAACCTATATGGAAAAAGTTTCAATGGTGCATAATCTCGGGATAAAGGCCGTTTTCGCAGCTTTGGCCGATTTTCAGGTGCTCTCCAGCGTACACCGGGGAGAACGGGGAGTGGAGGGGATCAACAGAAACATTGAATTCTATCTGGCAGAGAAGGGGATTGCATGCCGGCCCGGTGGGTGGTACGAGGGCAGGCCTGTACTTGTGACCAGAAATGAATACAGTCTGGGGTTATTTAACGGCGATATCGGTATCTGTATATCTGATCCACGGGACCATCGGTTGAAGGTCTGGTTTGAAAAGGAAGATGGTGGTTTTCACACCTTTCTTCCATATCGTCTGCCGGAATGTGAAACTGCCTTTGCCATAACAGTTCACAAAAGCCAGGGGTCGGAATTTAATGAAGTGCTCGTTGTTTTGCCCACAGAGGATAACAGGGTTCTCTGCAGAGAACTGCTCTATACTGCGGTGACCAGGGCCAGGAAACAGGTGGGTATTGTGGTGGAGGAATCGGTTTTGGCCATAGGCCTTTCCAGGCGTATGCAGCGCTTCAGCGGCCTGGCAGGTCAGATATAATGGTTAAGGGATTATTCACAGTAGATTTTGACGGCACTTTATTAAGGGATGATAAAACTCTGGCTGCCATCGATATAGCTGCCCTGGAAACGCTCAGAAGGGAAGGAGTTCTGACGGTAATAGCAACCGGAAGATCGTTCTATTCTTTTCAAAAAATAGTAGCCGAGCTGGGATGTAACCGCACGGATCGGGTGCTTCCCATTGACTATGTGGTCTTTTCCACAGGTGCCGGTATCATGAGCTTTCCCGCAGCTGCCATAATAAAAAAACACTCCCTTCCGGCTGAG
>JAFDME010000064.1 GCA_019306075.1 Deltaproteobacteria bacterium
CCTTCCCGCCAGCGCCTTTTTTCTCATTGCCCTTATTATCTGGATACTGCGCCCCGTTGATCCTGAGCAGCAGGAGGAGAACTGATAATGCACTACCTGGATATTATTTTCAGATCTATCTTCCTGGAGAACCTTCCCTTAAGTTTTTTCCTCGGCATGTGTACCTTTATTGCCATCTCCAAACAGGTAAAAGCTGCTGTCGGGCTTGGTGCCGCGGTCCTTGTTATCATGGCTGTCACCGTTCCCATCAACAACCTGATCCTCAACTATCTGCTCAAACCGGGAGCACTTGCCTGGGCAGGACAACCGGACATCGACCTGAGCTTCCTCGGACTGCTCACCTATATCGCTGTTATTGCAGCGGTAGTACAGATACTGGAGATGGTACTCGACCGCTTTGTCCCCACACTCTACAACACTCTGGGCATCTTTCTGCCGCTGCTTACCGTAAACTGCGCGATCTTCGGCGGCAGTCTCTTTATGGTGGAACGTGACTACAGTTTCGGTGAAAGTATTGCCTACGGTTTTGGTGCGGGCGGCGGTTTCTTCCTGGCTGTCGTCTGCCTTGCAGGAATACGGGAACGCCTTGAGTATGCCAATCCGCCGGCAGGGTTGAGAGGTCTCGGGCTGACCTTTATTACCACCGGCCTGATTGCCATGGCTTTTATGGGGTTAGCCGGGATGGAGTTGTGATGAATGAAATATATTTTGGGGTCGCCTGCTTTGTCACCATTCAGCTCATCCTCGTCACCCTCATCATTCTTGCAAAAAAAACTCTCCTGCCGGACGGTGAAGTAGAAATCAAAATCAATGATGATAAGCGATTTGATGTTCTGCCCGGAGGCAAACTGCTGACGACTCTCGCCGACCAGGGCATAATCCTCTCCTCTGCCTGTGGCGGTGGCGGAAGCTGTGGTCAGTGCCGATGCGTTGTGACGGAGGGAGGCGGGAGTATTCTGCCCACAGAGAGAGGGCAGATCAACAACAGGGACGCAAAGGAAGGGGTAAGGCTCTCCTGCCAGGTACCAGTGAAGCGTGATATGCAGATTCAGGTACCACCGGAAATGCTCGATGCCCGGAAATGGCACTGCAAGGTCCATTCCAACAAAAATGTGGCAACCTTTATCAAGGAACTGGTCATTGATTTGCCGAAAGGAGAGAATGTCAACTTCCGCGCCGGGGGATATATCCAGATTGAGGTACCGCCTCACACCCTGGAATACACCAATTTTGAGATTGATGAACGTTTTCTTTCAGACTGGACTAAATTCAAGATGTTTCAGTATAAGTCCCACGTCTACACACCGGTCACCAGGGCGTATTCCATGGCCAACTATCCGGGTGAACAGGGCATATTAAAACTGAACATACGCATTGCCAGCCCTCCCCCCGGAGACAGCACAGCCATACCTCCGGGCCAGGTCTCCTCTTATATTTTTAATCTTCAACCGGGAGATGATGTAACCATAGCAGGACCTTTTGGCGAATTCTTTATGGACGACAGTGATTCCGAGGTTATGCTAATAGGTGGCGGCGCCGGCATGGCACCGCTGCGCAGCCATATATTTGATCTCTTTAAAGGGAAACAGACAAAACGCAAGGTATCTTTCTGGTATGGCGGCAGAAGCCTGCAGGAGGTTTTTTACAGGGAGGAATTTGAGGAACTGGCCAGGGAGTACGACAATTTCACCTTCCATCTTGCCCTCTCCGACCCGCAACCGGAGGATAACTGGACAGGACTGACGGGATATATTCACCTTGTTGCCCTGGAACAGTACCTGAAAGATCACCCGGCCCCGGAAGATATCAACTACTATCTCTGCGGCCCGCCGATGATGAACAAGGCTATATTTGAAATGCTTGAGGATCTCGGTGTTGAAAGAGAGAATATCCATTTTGATGATTTCGGCTGACGGGAAAAAACATGACTTTTATCTCCACCTTTACAGTAGTTCTGGCAATCACCTTCCCCCTTCTCCTCGCAACTGCCCTGCTGATCAACTACTGCAAGAGAAGGCAACACCGGACATCGCACGGTCTCACAGGGATGTGTCACAAGAGCGGCGGCACAATGTGCAGCAGCTGCAGCTCGCAGCTACAGTTGCCAAAAGGGAAGATACTATCCCGCCCAGAGTAGATAGGCCTTGATAAACGGATCCAGATTACCGTCAAGAATACTGTCCACATTCCCTGACTCAAATTCTGTACGGTGATCCTTGATCATCCTGTAAGGCTGAAGCACATAGGATCGAATCTGGCTTCCCCAGGATATACCCTTCTTGTCTCCATGCAGTCCCTCATGCTGCTCGGCCTGTTTTTCCTTCTCCAGTTCATAGAGCCGGGAAAGAAGCATTTTCATAGCCATATCTTTATTGCGATGCTGGGATCTCTCATTCTGGCACTGAACCACGACACCCGTGGGGAGATGAGTGATACGTATGGCGGAATCAGTCTTATTGACATGCTGTCCTCCGGCACCACTTGCCCGGTAGGTATCTATGCGGAGATCCTTTTCATCCACCTTGATATCAACGGTTTCATCCAGTTCAGGCATAATCATGACAGAGGCAAATGAGGTGTGACGACGACCGCTGGTATCAAAGGGCGAGATCCTGACAAGGCGGTGGATACCCAGCTCTGAGCGCAGATATCCGTAAGCATATCTCCCCTTTACCATAAAAGTAACGCTCTTGGTTCCCGCCTCATCTCCTGCCAGATGATCAAGAATGGCGGTTTTAAAACCCCGTATTTCCGCCCAGCGCAGGTACATGCGCAGCAGCATATCAACCCAGTCCTGGGCCTCGGTCCCCCCCGCCCCGGCGTGAATAGCCACTATGGCATTGCTGGTGTCATGCTCTCCACTAAACATGCATTCCGTTTCAGCCTCTTCAAGGGTTGCAGCCATTTCGGCGACTTTCTGTGCAATCTCCTCCTCCACATCGCTGTCATTTTCCTCCATCGCCATTTCAAGCAGGAGTTCTGTCTCCTCAAAATCATGCCATTTTGATTCCCACCCCCTGATAACATCCTGAAGCTGTCCATGCTCTTTCTGAATCTTCTGTGCCGCGTCAGCATCATTCCAGAAATCAGGGGCAAGAGTCTGCCTCTCCAGCTGGCCGAGTTTATCCTTCCTGCGGGCTAAGTCAAAGATGCTCCTTAAGAGCAAGCAGACGGGCTTTCAAATCATTCAGCTTCTGTTTTGATACTGCAGCACCGGTGTCAGTAGACATGGTAATTTCCTATTCATCTTATTCTTGAACTTCTTTCTCTCTCATCACCGCAACAACTACTCCGACCATGCCTGCAAGAAGACAGAGGGGAGCGAAAAGATAACCAAAACGAACCCAAAATGTCTCTGTTTCCAGCAATACAACGTCTCCTGCAGCAGCATACGGCTGAAAAAGCAGGGAACTGGACTCCACCCTGCCCAGGGGACTTATAAAAGCAGAGATTCCCGTATTTGCTGAACGCACAAGGCTGCGCCGGGTCTCAACAGCCCGGAATACGGACATGGCAAGACTCTGATGCGGGGCACTTGATTTACCATACCAGGCATCATTGGTCAAATTTACCAGCATGTTCGCCCCGGCAAGAATCCATTGTCTGGAAAGATTCGGGAAAACAGATTCAAAGCAGATCAGTACACCCAGTCTGCCGTCACCGGCAATAAGCGGCCGTTCGATCGATCCCGGAGAGAAATCTCCCACGGCCTCAACAACGGGTGCCAGAAAAGGAAGAAACTTTTTCAACGGGATATATTCACCAAAGGGCACGAGATGATTTTTATAATATTTCCCACCTATCCGGCCGTCTGATTCCAGCAACAGTGCACTGTTAAAAAATTCTATTTTTTTCTGACCATTGAGATCGATGATCTCATACCATGGAGCACCGGTTAAGAGTGCGGTCTGATATCGGGACAAAGCATCCCGCAATAACCCCATATTTTTATTCTTCCGGGGATAAAATGGCAGCGCTGTCTCAGGCCAGACCAGAAGCTGTGGAGGATTATCTGTCAGAAGCTGCTCAGAGAGTGTCAGATATCGTTCAACGGTGCTTCTCTGCTGTGGCGGAGACCATTTAATGCTCTGATCAATATTCCCCTGCACAATACCGACCCGAACTGTTTTAAGACCTGTTGCCGAAAGAGCCCGGCTGACTTCTCCGACCCGAACCCTGGAATAGACAGCAGCACCGCCATAGACAAAGAGAGAGGAGAGCAGCAGAGCAACAGCACCGGCAGGAGACTGTTTTTTTGTCAGCAAAATCACTGCCAGACAGTTGCTGAAAACAATCAGCCAGGTAAGCCCGTGATGACCAAAAAGATCAGCGATCTGAATAAGACCTGTCTGCTGCCAGAGACCATAACCAAGATCCATCCATGGCATACCGGTAAAAAGGATGCCCCTCAGCCAGTCAAGCCCCACCCATAGTGCAGGCAACAGCCACAAAACGACTGCAGCAGGGAAAACCGGGAATATACAGCGGGCGGCAAGAGCAAAAATGAGATAATAACTGCCGAGATAAATCGCAAGCAGAAGGAGTGCCAGAGCAGCAACAGACCAGTGCAGACCTCCATACCGGCCAAGAACAATAACAATCCAGTAAAGAAGAAGAAGAAAGTGAACCAGGCCAAAGAGAAAACCGTACAGGGCTGCCTCTTTTACGGAACTTCCGGGAATGAGAAAAAGCAGGGGGACCAGTGCAACAAACAGCAGCGGCCACAGTTCACCACCACCAGGCAGCGAGAGCCAGAGCAGAACCCCGCTTAAAAGGGGGAAGATTAAAGACCATTTTGCAGAGACCATTATGTCGATTGGATCTCTGAGATGCGGCTGATGGTGACCATCTTCAAATGCCTGTCACTGGCGCTTTTGACCTCGAAACGAAGCCCTGAAACCTCGACACTGTCCCCCGCTGCAGCCAGACGCCCCAGCATATGAATTACAAGGCCGCCAACGGACTCATAAGGGCCTTCCGGAAATGTGACGTTAAACTGTTCTTCAATTTTTTCGATATCGGCCCTGGCATGTACCCTGATCGTATTCTCATCGATCACCTCGACCTCAGCCTGTTCCAGATCATATTCATCATCAATCTCACCGACAATCTCCTCCAGAATATCCTCCATGGTGATCAGGCCGCGAATGGTACCGAATTCATCCGTGATCATAGCCATATGGGCCTTGCGCTTTTGGAATTCAGGCAATAAATCCACTATCATTTTGGTTTCAGGGATAAAATGTACGGGCCGCAGATATCTATCCAGTATTACCTCCTCCTCACGGGGACGAACACAAAACTCAAGCAGATCTTTGGCATGGACGATACCTATTACCTGGTCAGGGTTATCCCGATAAACCGGAATCCGGGTCAAACCATTATCAATTACAATGTCTATCAGTTCAGAGAGTGGCGAAGCCTCATTAAAAGAAACAATCTCAGCAGCCGGGGTCATAATTTCAGCGGCGCTGGTCTCCCTGAAATCAAAGATTGAACTGATCATCTTCTCTTCCAGACTTGAAATCAGCCCCTGTTCCTCACCCTCTTCAAGAAGTTCCTGGATTTCGTGCTCAAGGTCCTCCTTGGTGCCTGGCCTGCCGAAATGAAGAAACGCCCACAGTTTTTTCAGCACTCCTTTTTCCCGGGCCGGATCCTGCTCTTCCAAAATGCTCTTTTTTTCCATTTTAATTTAGTGCCTTACTCCATAACTTCTGCAATAAAAAACAAGAAATGGAGGCAGGTCGTTTAAAATTATATGATTGAATATAGTTCCATGGCACTTATCCAAGGATTCTAAAATTCCAATTTATTCGGGTTAGTCCAGTAAAAAATGCAAACTGAAATCAAGTGCATATACAATCACTGTAGATATTATTTAACATTTTTGCTTTTCTATTGGCCATGGTAAGACTATAATAGCGTCGGTCTTCGATGATGCAATCCCCGGCAACAGCTCAAATGAATAATAACAGCCAGTAACACAACCTGCGAGGAATAGTTTGGAAGGAAAGGTTCTCATAGCCAATCGTGGTGAAATTGCAGTTCGTATCATGAATGCATGCAGGGATCTCGGTCTCGATTATGCCGTTGTCTATACCGATGCTGATAAGAACTCGGAACATGTTCAGCGCAACATAACCGAAGGCGGGAAGCAGAATGCCTGGCGCATAACCAGTTATACCGACCCCAACGATATTTTTGCGGTGGCGGATCATACCGGCTGCACCGCAGTCCATCCCGGATACGGTTTCTTCTCGGAAGATTACCGCTTTGCAAGAAGGGCAACCACCCGCGACCGGGCCCTCACGTTTATAGGACCGAACTGGCAGGTGATCCGCGGCCTGGGAGATAAAATAAACACCAAAAAAATTGCCAACAAGCTGGAAATCCCCACCATACCGGGAACGGATGCGCCAATCTACAATGAGATGGAGGCGGAGGAGATTGCGGCCCGTCTCCTCGATGATCAGGAGGCATCAGGAATTGAGAATCCTTCAATTCTGATCAAGGCCGCTGCAGGCGGTGGTGGAATGGGTATTGAAGAAGTTACTGAAATAGAACAGTTCCGCAGGGTCTACAGACAACTGCAAAACTATGCCAAACGGCAGTTTGGTGATGGAGGAGTCCTCATAGAACAGTGTCTGCGGGATTATAACCATCTGGAAGTCCAGCTCGTCTGTTCCCAGCATGGGGAACGTATTCATTTCGGTTCCAGAAACTGTACAATCCAGTCGACCGGCCGGCAGAAACGTGTTGAGGCCGCCCCGGGGTTTGATCAGTCCTGTTTCGAGTATGATTTTGATGAAAAAAAACTCCTCGACCAGATAGTGGACTATTCACTGAAGCTGGCGGCACACGTTGACTATGACAATGTCGGCACCTGGGAATGGATTATCAGCAGGACGGGTCAGCCATATCTGCTGGAGGTGAATACACGGATCCAGGTTGAAAATGATGTTTCCGCCCGGATAAGCTATCTCAACGGCAAACACCCCAACCTTATCCGTGAACAAATCCGCCTGGGTCTTGGGGAAAAGACCGGCTACAGTCAGAGTGACATCACCTTCAGAGGGGCATCCATTGAACTGCGCATCGTCGCTGAAGACACCCGCAGGGGCTTTGCTCCATGGATCGGAACCATTACCGAATTTGCCTTTCCGGATCACGACTGGTGCGTGGTATACTCCCATGTACCGTTTGAAAGATCTTACCCCATTCCCAGCGATTTTGACCCCAACCTCGCCCTTGCCCTGGTCTGGGGAGAGGATATGGATGACGCAAAAGCAAAGGCCGCCCGGTTTCTTGACGAGACAATCATCCGCGGCCGAGATTCAAACAACGAGCCGATTATTACTAATCTGGAATATCTGAAGAACAACCTGGACAGGCTGCTGGCCTTTTAAAATATGAACGATTTAGTTAAACAACTCCTCAAAACTGAAGAGCGCATCAATTATCTGCTCCAGATAAAGGATCACTCCAACTGGGGTAATCTTGACGGATTCAAGAAAAACTGCGACCAGCTGAAACACTCCCTGTACGACCATACGGAAGAACAGTTTACCGCTGCCATCCGTAAACTCAACGAATCAATATCATTTCTTGAAGAGCGGGCCGAGGAGCACCTGACCCCGATGGAGCGGGTCAGGATCGTACGAAGTGTCCAGCGCTTTACCCTGAAGGATATCCTTGAGAATGTGTATGAGGATTATACCGAACTGGGCGGGGAACAGGATGCAAATATTGACCCGGCAATGATCTGTGCCAAGGCGACCATTGTCAGAAAAATAAAGAATAAACCCTACACTGCCTCCGTCATGGTTATCGGCCAGGAAGCGGGTCATGGCGAAGAATACCGCAACGGAGGTTCCTGTCGTCCCGAGGGAAATGCAAAGGCTCTTCGCTATATGAAGGTTGCAGAAACGGAGGGTATTCCCATCCACTTCTATATCTTCACTCCAGGCTCATACCCTGTCGAAGAATATCCCGGTGCTGCCCAGCAGATAGCGAGAAATATATACGCCATGACCAGACTGAGAGTTCCCATGATCTCGCTGATCTCCGAAGGAGGCTCAGGGGGTGCAGAGGCCGTTGGGTTGTCGGATTTCAGGATGATGACATCCCATGGATACTATTCGGTTATTTCACCGGAGGGAGCCGCTGCCATTGAAGGGAAAATCGGCGAAGGAGCCAGGGTTCCGAGAGAACTTGTGGAAGTGTGTGCAGACCGGCTGCGGCTGACCGCCGAAGATAACCTCAAAAACAGAACCATAGACAGGATTATCCATGAACCGCCCCTGGGCGCAAGAAGAGATGATTTCAGTTTCTTTTCAAAGTTGAGGGCTGAGATGCTGAGGGCGACAGATAAGGTGGTCCTCTCAACCAAAAGTTTCAGCGCGCTGCGCACCTACGAGATCCGGAGAAAGAAACATCAAAAGGAGACAGAAGAACTCCAGGTCGAGGTTCCCTGGGACCTCAATAAAGACGAGATCAAACGTCTCCTCGCCCTGAGATCCAAAAAATATCACGCCATGGGGAGGAACGGATTCACAGGAGATACCGAGGCGAACGAAAGTCTCTATAATCTGACCCGGATCAAGACAGAAAAGGTCTACTACACCCTGCGCTACGATATTATGAAGAACCATAAGCGTCAGGTAAGGAAGGTTCTCACCGATGTTTCCGGTGAAGGATCGGTAATGCTCAGGCGAATCAAGGAGCCAATCAATGCCTTAATGGATCTTCTGAGCAAAAAAAAACCGGCCAGACCCCAGCGGCTTATAACGTACACAGGTCATCATCAGGACAAGCCCAGACGCCTGGATCCGCTTGAACTCACCGACACCTACACCAGTCCCCTGGCAAATGAGGACCGTACCGTCACCTGTCCCAATACAGAAAAATATGGCTGCAAGGATCTGTGGATACCGGACCTCTATGGTGAATTTGGCGGCGTCTGTGAATCCTGCGGGCATCATTTCCCGCTGGAGCATGCCTGGTACCTTGAAAATATTTTTGATACCGGCTCAATCCGTCATCTCAACCTTGACATATCTTCGGGTAACCCTCTTGACTATACCGGCTTTACGAAAAGACTGCAGGCATCAAAAAGCAAGACAGGTCGCCGTGCCGGCAATATGACTTTTCATGCCAAGGTCAATGGGATCCAGATTATTGTCAGCATGCTCTACTCCGATTTCCGAAACGGAACAGTCGGTTCCGCGGAGGGGGAGAAATTTACCCAGGCATGCGCTCTCGCCAAACGGAAAAAACGCCCCCTTCTCTCCTATGTGCATACAACGGGCGGAATCCGGATTCAGGAAGGAACTCTTGGAGTTGTTCAGATGCCAAAGTGTACAATGGCTGTGCGGGAATATATTGATTCCGGAGGGCTTTACCTGGTAGTCTATGATAATAACTCCTATGCCGGTCCGGTGGCGTCTTTCCTCGGCTGCTCACCCTATCAGTTTGCTGTAAGATCAAGCAGAATAGGTTTTGCCGGGCCACGTGTGATTAGGGAGACAACCGGAACAGAAATCCCCCCGAACTACCATTCGGCAAGAAATGCACTGAAAAGGGGGCATATCCAGGGGATCTGGGATCGCCGGGAGTTCAGGAAGAATCTTTACAAAGCCCTGATGACCATGGGAAGCCCCAGCCTTTATTACAGATGATGACGCATGCACGGGCATGCCGGATGCCCCCTCTTTTCATGGCAGATATTCAGTAACCGGACACTGACCCGACAAGTCGGAAGACTTTTTAGTTAGTTACACTGGATAAGTGCCTTGGTGCTGACATTGATCAGGTGGGTGTAATAGCCCATCAGATTTTCTTGTTTTTTATGACAGCTTTTATGCAGTAAGGCACTAAACCCTTTTCTTTGCACCTGGAGATAAGCAGATGACATCAGAGCAATCCATTGAAGAAATCCAACTGTTAATCCAGCAGCAGATAAATCTCCCGTCACCACCGACTATCGCCGTCCAGATTCTCAACACAGTACAGAGCAAAGAATTTTCACTCAACGATCTGGAAAAAATTATCTCGACTGACCCGGCACTCTCCGGCAAGATGCTGAAGATTGCCAACTCTGCCTTCTACTCCCTCCCCAGCAGAGTAAGCAGCATTACCCGTGCCATGTCTATCCTGGGCACCAACGTCATCAAAAATATTGCTCTTTCTTTTGTTATCAGCAAGGATCTGGGAACCAGTGCAACCTCATATTTTGATTTTGACAGCTTCTGGCGACGATCAGTAACAACCGCCGTTGCTGCGGAACTGGTAAAAAACCTTACTGCAAGGCAGGATGCCGATATCTTTGTCACCGCACTTCTGCAGGATCTCGGTATTCTTATAATGTCCCTTAGTAAAGGGAGAGAATACAATGAGTTGCTCTCTAAGTGCAAATCCAGTGATCCTAAATCACTCATTACACTGGAACAGCAGGCGTACAAATTCGACCACCAGCAGGTCACTCACACACTGATTAACAGCTGGAAGCTGCCATCGTCCATCACTGAACCAATTCGCTACCACCATGAACCGGAGAAAGCACCACGAAAATACCGTCAGGCTGCAGAAATTTTATCAGTTGCAGATCTGTTGTCAACCATCTACTACGGTACAGAAACATCCGAAAATGTCCTGCTGCTGCAGAAAAGAATGGGGCAGCTACTGGCCATGAACAAACAGCAGACCAATGAACTCCTTGACGATGTTGCAAAAAAATCCATCGATATCCTGGATATCTTCGATCTTGACCCCAGCCAGATAAAACCCTATTCCCAGATGCTGCAGGAGGCCAATGATGAACTGGGCCGCCTCAATCTCTCCTACGAGCAGCTGGTACTTGCCCTGAAAGAATCAAAGATGAAGTCGGAAAAATTTGCCAATGATTTACGCTCAGCCAATAAGCAGCTTGAGAAGCTTGCTTTCAGAGATGGGCTGACAAACCTCTATAATCATCGGTACTTTCAGGAGATTTTTGATAAAGAAATAAAAAGATCGCAACGTTATAAAAACGACCTTTCTCTTATTATATTTGACATAGACTATTTCAAAACAATTAATGACACCTATGGTCACCCCGTAGGAGATCAGGTCCTTGCCACTCTGGCAAAAAAGATAGCATCCGTTATCAGGCCCAGTGATACCATTGCCCGGTATGGTGGCGAAGAATTTGCAGTTATTCTTCCCAACACCAAAGAACCCGGGCTGAGAGTTTTCTCAGAACGAATCAGACGCTGTGTAATGGGGATCACAATCACAATTAATCATAAAAAAATTAAGGTAACAATAAGCTCCGGCGGCGTCCATCTGCCCTGTGACCATGGAATCATAACGAAACAGGATCTTATAGACACCGCCGACCGTGCACTCTACATGTCCAAAAAAAACGGCAGAAACAAAGTCACCATACTCCCCCTTCCCGGTAAGACGGAAAAACCAATCAGTGGTGGAGTTGCGTAATGATCAACTTCAGAGAACATGGTTTTTTCAAAATATCAGTGCTGTTCTCACTGCTGTTTTTCTCCTTCTGCAGTCAGAGTTTTGGCGAGGGGGAGAAGACACTCTCCTGGGACAAAGCAGTCCGTGATGCCAGAGGCCAGACAGTCGACTGGTACATGTGGGGCGGTTCACCCGCTGTAAACAGGTATGTTAACGGTTTTCTGGCTGGAAAACTTAAGGAAAAATATGATATCACCCTGCGCCAGGTGCCGGTTAAAGATATTGCCGAAGTAGTAAGTAAACTGGTAGTCGAAAAACAGGCGGGAAAAGAGAGCGATGGTAATGTTGACCTGATGTGGATCAACGGTGAAAATTTTCGTACCTGTAAGTCAAAGGAGCTGCTCTACGGCCCTTTTGCGGAAAAACTACCCAATATCAAATATGTGGACAGAACTGCTCCTGCCGTCATGAATGATTTCGGCACCCCGGTTGAAGATATGGAATCTCCCTGGGGAAGTGCCCAGTTTGTAATGATTTACGATACAGCCAGAATCTCCCGGCCGCCAAAGAGTGTCCCTGCCCTGATTTCGTGGGTCCGGAACCATCCGGGACGCTTCACCTATCCCGCCCCGCCGGATTTCACCGGCTCAGTTTTTGTCCGCCACTTTTTCTATCATGCGGCAGAAAATGTCGAGAAATGGCAAAAAAACTACACAGATGACGAGTTCCAGCAGGCCGCAGACGCTACCTATGCCCAACTTCTTGAATTAAAACCGTTCCTCTGGCAGAAAGGTGCTACATATCCGGAATCACCGGTACGTATGAATACACTTTTTGCCGATGGAGTCATTGATTTTTCCTTTTCCTACCACCAGGGTGAGGCTTCACGCAATATCCTCGACGGACTTTTTCCTGACACTGTGAGAACGTATGTTTTTGACGGGGGAACCATCGGCAACACTCATTTTGTCGCCATCCCCTTCAACGCCGGAGATAAGGCTGCAGCCATGGTAACAGCCAATTACCTCCTCTCTCCGGAAGCCCAGCTGGCAAAGGCAGACCCTGAAACATGGGGAGATTTTCCTGTCATCAAACCTGAGCTGCTGCCGAAGAAATGGCAGCAGCAATTCCTGGAACAGTCAAGGG
>JAFDME010000065.1 GCA_019306075.1 Deltaproteobacteria bacterium
TTTCCGAGGTTGTTTTAAGGGAAGAGCGTTTAATCTCAAAGAGCTCTTCAATCTCTTTTTTAAGACTGTTTGCCAGCTGTCCAAGGCGGGGGCGATCTTCCTTTGCAACTGAGCCAAGCTGCCGCATTGCGGAGCTGAAAAGACCTTTACGGCCAAGAAAACGAATTCTGAACTCTTCAAACTGGTCACCGGTATTGAGCTGATCCAGCTGATTTTTTGCCTCATTTTCTAAGCGTTGTAACTCGTTTTCCATAACAGTTGGAATTTAATATGCTGACCTGGACAGGTCGAGTTTTTGAACAATGGTTACGTCAGTATCCCGGGTTAACTTCACAATAGTCAATAGTGATCATACCAGGGTTTAAAGAGCAGGAACCGGGAGTCAATTAAACAGCATGCCGGTTTTTGGTATATTAACCAAAAACCGGCATACAGAAAAATGGTGACACAGAAAACCTGATTATGCGTTTGCTTCCCTGGCTACCTGTACAACCTTGGAAAAGGCATCCGCGTCCAGTATGGCGAGATTGGCCAGTACCTTTCTATCAAGATCCACCTGAGCCTTTTTCAGGCCGCCCATCAGCTTACTGTAGCTCATATCGTTCATGCGAGCTCCGGCATTGATGCGGGTGATCCAGAGACGGCGGAAGTCCCGTTTCTTGGTCCGTCTGTCGCGGTATGCATAGCATAGTGCACGATCAACTGCTTCAGTAGCGGTACGGAAAAGGCGGGATTTGCCACCTCTATATCCTTTGGCGAGTTTGAGAACTCTGTTTCTTCTTCTGCGTGCTTTAAAACCTCGTGTTACGCGTGGCATGTGTCTACTCCTCGAATATTACAAATATGGTAAAATTTTCTTTATTGCTTTGGTGTTTGAAGGATCAACGAGCCCGGCTTTTCGTAGTCCCCGTTTCTGCTTAGTGCTCTTTTTGGTCAGGATATGGCTGGCATACGCCTTGTTCCTTTTTATTTTTCCTGATCCTGTTGTTTTGAAGCGCTTTGCAGCACCTCTGTTTGTTTTCATTTTGGGCATGATATCACTCCTTAAAACCTTAATGTAATTCGCCTGTTGAAGGTGATTGTCGATTGATATTTTTTATGGTCACCCTGCAAATTGCCACTCTTGCAAAATACCCTTACGATTTAGGTCCTACAAACATCACCAGCTGACGACCCTCCATCTTCGGCGTCTGCAGGATAACTGCATCCTTTTCGAGTGCGTCGGCAATCCGGTTCATGGCATTAATACCAACAGTTTGAGAGTAGACAATTTCTCTTCCTCTGAAACGCATAGTAAGTTTAACCTTATTGTTGTTTGCCAGGAATTTTTTGATATTCTTTATCTTAAAATTAAGATCATGGACATCAGTTTTTGGTCTGAACTTAATTTCTTTAGTCTCTATGATAACCTGTTTCTTTTTGGCTTCCTGTGTCTTTTTCTTTTGCTCGTAGCGAAATTTGTCGTAATTCATTACCCGGCACACAGGTGGATCTGCATTCGCTGAGACTACTACCAGGTCAAGTCCGGCGTCATAAGCAATGTTACGTGCCTCGTCGGTAGTAACTACCCCCAACTGTTCACCGTCCACGCCGATCAACCGTACGTTGGGAAAGCGAATCTGATCATTAGTCTGAACCTTGTTTTCACGTTGAACCGGGGCCTGTCTTCCTCTTCTGATAACTTTACCTCCTCGAACTTACGAGCTTGAATGAAATATCCACCCGGGAATAGAGACCGCTGCCTCTATATTCCCGAATCCAAAATGGTCTGTATTACTATACAGGCGGTCTATATACCTCGTCCCTCGCTGACCTCATCTATGACCTTATCTATAAACTCAGAGACAGCCATGGGAGGCAGGTTTTTACCATCGCGGAGACGAACAGTAACTGTGCCGTTTTCTTTTTCCTTTTCACCTACAATGAGCATATAGGGAACTTTACTGACTTGTGCTTCTCTGATTTTATAGTTCAATTTTTCATTACGCAAATCTTTTTCTATCCGCAGACCGCCTTTCCGGAGCTGGGTAAAGATTTTTTCGCAATATTCAGCCTGGTCGTCGGTTATATTGAGAATCCGTGCCTGAACCGGAGCAAACCAGAGCGGGAACACCCCAGCATAATGCTCAATAAGCACGCCGATAAACCGCTCAAGAGAGCCCATAAGTGCCCGGTGAATCATAATGGGCTGATGCTCGCTGTTGTCTGCGCCAATATAGCTGAGCTTAAACCTTTCCGGTAGATTAAAATCAACCTGAATGGTTGAGCATTGCCAGGAACGGCCGAGTTGATCCTTTATCTTAATGTCGATTTTCGGGCCATAAAATACGCCCTCACCAGGATCTATCTCAAAGTTAAGACCTTTTTTTTCAAGAGCAAGTTTTAGTGAGTCAGTGGCAAGATCCCAGTTTTCATCTGAGCCGACATATTTTTCAGGACGGGTAGAGAGGTATATATCATACTGATCAAAACCGAAAGTTTTGAGAATAAGAAGGTTCAGTTCAAGTATGTTGAATATTTCATCTTCAAGCTGATCCGGACGGCAGAAAATATGAGCATCATCCTGAGTGAAACCACGTACACGAAGGAGACCATGCAGTGCTCCCGCACGTTCATACCTGTACACTGTACCAAGTTCACACCAGCGGATGGGGAGTTCCCGGTAACTGCGTTTACGGTTGTTGTACACTCCGATATGGAAAGGGCAATTCATCGGTTTGAGCTGATATGCTATACCGTCGATATCCATCGGCGCATACATGTTTTCACTGTAGAAATCAAGATGGCCTGAAGTCTTCCATAAATCCTGTCGGGCTATATGGGGTGTATAGAGGAGATCGTAGTCATGTCGGTAATGCTCATCTTTCCAGTAATCCTCTACCAGGCGACGGAGTTGGGCGCCTTTGGGCTGCCAGAGAATGAGGCCGGCTCCGATATCATCTTTAACGGTGAACAGTTCAAGTTCCCTGCCGAGTTTTCGGTGATCCCGTTTTTTCGCCTCTTCAAGTGCATGAAGATGTTTTTTCAGATCTTTTTTGTCGAAAAATGAGGTTCCGTAAATACGCTGCAGTACATCGTTATTTTCATTACCTCGCCAGTAAGCACCGGCTACCCTCAGTAGTTTGAACGCTCTGATAAATGAGGTGTTAGGCAGGTGGGGACCACGGCAGAGATCGGTGAAATTGCCGACCTGGTAGAGGGAAACAGTGTCAATCCCAAGGTCGCGGATCAGCTCTACCTTATATTTTTCATCTTCTACACTGAAACGGGAAACAGCTTCACTGCTCGGAACTTCAGCACGGCTAAACGGCAGTGCCTGGCGGATAAGCTCCTCCATCTTCGTTTCGATGGAGTCAAAATCCTCAGGAGTGAAGGGTTCAGCTCTTTGGAAATCGTAGTAGAAACCATTTTCAATGGAGGGACCAATAGCAATTTTCAAATCAGGGCCGAACAGTTCCCTGACAGCAAGAGCCATGATGTGGGCTGTGGAATGGCGCAGGACATCAAGGGCATCATTTGAACCGATCTGCACAGGTGTAAGAGTTACACTTTCAGTCAGGGCAGTGGTGAAATCAGCAATATCATCACCAATTTTTACCGCAACAGTGCGTTTCCGCTGTTTATTGGAAAGGAGCGCAGAAATGGCTTCACCTGCAGTAGTCCCGGCAGGTACGGAGACGCTCTCTCCTTCATTTAGCTTTACATCAATATCAGTCATGAGGTTTTCTACATAAAAACAAAGGCTAAAGAATGAACACCCTTTGAAAGGTGCTTTTGCTTTAGCCTTTTATCCTGGTAGGCGCGGGCGGGATTGAACCGCCGACATCCACCACGTCAAGGTGGCGCTCTCCCACTGAGCTACGCGCCTGCTTAAACTTCTTCAGACACAGGGGGTTACCAGTAAAAAATTACAATATCCCCAAACCTGTTTCAATTACCAGTTAAATATGTGAGTGTCAAGATAAAATCGACCTGTAACGGGAAGAAAATGAGTTTTCAAAGAGGGGTTGAGCGCGCCTCAATCGCCTTGGCCAGAGTATATTTATCTGCGTACTTGATGTCCATTCCCATTGGAATGCCACAGGCCAACCTTGTTACTTTTACCGGGATGGATTTCAGGGCGTCCGTCAGGTAGTTTGCCGTGGCTTCACCGGGAACAGTCGAACTCGTTGCAATGATAACCTCTTTGACAGTGCCGTTGGCAGCTCGTGCCAGTAATTCCTTAATTTTTATTTCATCCGGACCCATACCGTCTATTGGAGACAGGACACCGTGAAGTATATGGTAATGACCTGGAAAAGAGGATGTTTTTTCAATGGCCAGCAGGTCGGCTGACTGCTCTACCACGCAAATAATATCAGCCTGACGCTTGGGCTCGGCGCAGATATCACAGGGATCACTTTCCGAAAAGGTAAAACAGCATGAACAGAGCTGAATAGATCCATGCAGCTCCAGCAATGCCCGGGCAAGGTCTTTTGCCTGTGACGAAGGCTTGCGCAGGATATTGAGTGCCAGTCTTGTAGCTGTTTTTTTGCCGATGCCAGGCAGAAGGGATAAATTTTCTATAAGGTTTTCAAGTGCGGGGGGGATAATCTGCATAATTATCTGATACTTCAGGTAAAGTTTGAGAGGCCAGGGATATTAAGGCCGCCGGTAAGTTTACCCATCTCCTGCTTTCCGAGTTCCCTTGCCTTTCTGATTCCGTCATTGGTTGCAGCGACAATAAGATCCTGCAGCATTTCAATTTCGGCAGGATCTATAACTGCCGGTTCAATGGCGATGGAAATAACGTCGCCCTGACCATTAACCGTCACCAGGACCATTCCTCCGCCGGAGCTTCCGGTGATGGTTTTTCTGGCAAGATCCTCCTGGATTTTTGCCATTTTTTCCTGCATGCCTCTCGCCTGTTCCATAATATTGCTTATATCCATGTGTCTTATCCCATTTTTAGCATAAAGTTTTTATCTGCTTCTTGGACCAACCCGGATATCGCCAACCTGGCCGTTGAAAACTTCTGTGGTCATAAGGACCAGCGGATCATTGGCGAGTTCCTGCCTCTTCCGCTGAGGGGATTCGGCCAGTGATCCGTTCTCAGGGTCAGCCTCATCAGGTAATATAAATCGTATTTTGATTGGCTGCTGGAAAAAATCGAGAGAAAATTCAGTGAGGAGCTGGTGATTTTCCTTTTGTCTGAGAACTGAGCAGTTTGCGGGATCATTATATGTGAGATGAAGCTCTCCGTTTTCCTGCTTGATTTTGTCTGCCCGCTGCAGATTCTGAGCCATCCAGAGTTTTCTATCCTTTACATAGGAAATAAAATCTGGCCAGTCTTTCCTCACATTTTTTTTATGGTCATCTTTTTCAACCAGCTGCAGCTTTTCTTTTTTTGCCGGTATGTCGGCAGTAATTTGCTTTTCGGCTTGTTCCTGTTCCTGGTGCGGCGGAGGAGTGGGGGGGGCGGAGATTTCTTTACGGGGAGGAACTGTTTCTGATATCTCTTTCACCGGCTTGGCCGCTGGCTCGGGTCGCTCCTGCATCCCTGGTTTTTCCTGCGGTTCTGGTGGTCCAGGTTCTTTTTTGGTAACAGGAGCAGTCCGTATTTCTTCAGTAGCTGCAGGCCGGGAGGGCTTTGCAGATGGCTGTTCCTGTATTATTTTGTCCAGTTTTCCAAGAAGGACACTGACATTGAGCACATTATCGGCTTCTATGATTTTAAGAAAAGACGTCTCAAGGGAAAGACGGGGCTGGCTGGAAAAGCGGATCTCTTCGGCGACAGCCATTAAGAGGTTGAGCTTCTGGTGCAGAGTCTCAGCGGAATAGTTTTGTGCAAGTTTCTGGAATTCAGCCAGATCTTCCGATGGCAGATCAATGAGATTGGTACATCCGTCAATCTTACAGAGGAGCAGAGATCTGAAATAGCCCATCAGGTCAATGAGAAATCTCTTTATATCCATGCCGTAGTTAAAGATATCCTCAAGGGGCTGTAGTACATTACTGTAATTTCGATCCAGAAGTCCTTTTGTCAGCTGCATCAGAACATCCCTGTCCACAAGACCTAAGACTTCAATTACATCCTGCGTTCGAATGGTTTTCTCTCCAAAAGAGAACATCTGGTCGAGAAGACTCAATCCGTCCCGTACAGACCCTCCTGCTTCGCGGACAATGAGCGACAATGCAGCAGGTTCAATTTCAAAATCTTCAGCACTGGTCAGTTTCTGGAAATGGTCATACAGTTCTCCTGCCGGAATACGTTTTAACTCATACTGCTGACACCGGGAAAGAATGGTTATGGGGATTTTGTGGATTTCGGTGGTGGCAAACATGAAATAGACATGGGCCGGGGGTTCTTCAAGAGTCTTAAGAAGAGCGTTGAAGGCCTCCGTGGTCAGCATATGAACTTCGTCAATTATGATAACCTTATATTTACAGGAGGTGGGGAGAAAACGAAGTTTTTCCTTCAGTTCCCGTATCTCCTGAATACCTCTATTGGACGCGCCGTCAATTTCATAGAGATCAAGAGCGCTGCCAGCGGCAATTTCCAGGCATGAAGGGCAGCTGCCGCATGGTCGGTCAACATCGGTGGCCTGACAATTTATTGCCTTGGCCATAATGCGGGCAAGTGTTGTTTTTCCAACACCCCTGACACCTGAAAAAAGAATGGCATGGGCGACCCGGTCAAGAGCAAGACTGTTCTGCAGGGTTTTTACAATAGAGCGCTGACCAACCACCTGGTCAAAGGTCTGAGGGCGGGATTTTCTGGCAAGAACAAGATAAGACATGTGACACCGTGGTCTGGAGCAGGAAATGGCGGATGGGGATTGATTAAAAAATGATAGCCGGGCGATCTGTGCACACAGGGAGTGTCACTGCCGTTGCTTCCTTCCGGACCTGGCGGAGTTCGTGATTCTCTGTTGCTCAGGACCCGGCTATCAAAATCAAAACCAAGAATGGCGGAGAGGATGAGGGTGGCAATGTTTACTCTAATCCTTACGCTGCCATTGGGTATAGCTCTATAACGAGTTGGACCAGTTTACAGCTTTGTCTAACTGTTGTCAAATTGGTAGATGCCTACCATATATTAAATTTTAATGATGTCAATCCTTAAAAGAGCAATTCATGAAAAATAAATATTCCTGACATGTCACAGGTTGTCGCATAAAAAAAATAGCACACTACTTGCCAAAAGAAGATAGCCTGAGTAATTATAGAAATTTTCTGACCCAGCTATGAAGTTACAAATGGTTGTGTCAATGAAAGTTTGATCTATTTTATTGCAGATTTTTTCCATTACCGGGCATCCCATGTGATAGTCTCACAGTGGAAAAATCCTCTGCTTCTGAATCCGTGTTTATCTGAGTGTCGAACTTTCCGAAGTCTACGCGTATCTGACATAATCGTCTAACGCAGACAAGCTGCAAGTAAGTGCCATGGAAGTAAATTCATCCACATAATTTTAAACGACCCTACTCAGTTTCTTGTTTTTTATTACAGAAATTCTGGAGTAAGGCACTAAAGCTGAGATCAACTCTTGTACCTGTATCTGAGAGGCGACAAACTGGAATTAATATCAAAGCATGAATAGTTTCCGTCCGGATCGTTCTATCGATTCATTTTATATGATGTTGCTGCAGGTCTGCATTCTTACAGGTTGCTTTGCTGTTGTACTTCTTCATCTGCCGGACCCTCTCCATTTTATTTCAGATAATGACTGGGGGCTGCAGCTTGCCGCAGCTGATCAGATTCTGGGAGGAGAACATCCCTTCATTGATTTTCCCATCTATTACGGCCCATTGACCCCATACGCAAGTGCTCTCGCTCAACTCTTGTTGCAGAAACAGCCCCTGGCTGAGCTTTTGCTGGTTTCGACCGGCTATACTCTCGCCTATTTCCTGCTCTTTAACCTGTTTCGACAAATTTCAGGAAATCTCATAATTTCGCTGCTGATGCTCTGTGTGTCACTGCTCCTCATGCCGAGAATGTATAAATACTATATTTTACTTTGCCCTGTTTTGGTCATGTCGGGGATTTTTTGGTACCTGAAAAAACCTCGTTTACTGCAGCTGTTTGCAGTTGCTTTGACTGTAGTTCTGACGGGGCTGTACCGGCAGGATTACGGCGCTTATGCATTTTTGACCTGTTCATTTATTTTGGTTCTCAAGCCACTTGAGGGATGCGACCGTCTCGTTTCAATCTTCAAATTCTGCTGTGCCGTACTACTTTTTACCCTGCCATGGCTTGTCTTTCTGGTCTTTCATGGCAGTTTTATAAATTACCTGCAGACCAGTATTTTTCAGGCTCCCAGGGCAATTATGAGTATTGCCCTGCCCTATTCAATGAAAGGGCAGGACTTATCGGGAATATTTGCTGACTTTCCTTCAGTGCTGTTTTTGATTTCACAGTCTCTGCCGACTGTCGGGCTGATCCTGCTGCTGATATTGTACAGGAAATTTGACGATGTCAGATGGGTACGCCTCGCTGCACTTATTCTGTTTGCCCAACTCTGCCTGATCCAGGGAATGCACAGGCAGGATTATCAGCATACTTTGCAGGCGATACCGCTTGCTCTGGTACTCTGTTGCTGGCTTATCTCCATCGCCTGTAAAGCGTTTCTTTCGTCATCCCTTTTTTCGAAAGTAACAGGGGGACTTGCCCTGTTGATTTTTTCAGGGCTTGGAATCTACTGTATTCAGTACAATGTAATCGAGTCAAGAAGCTATCGGGACTCTGCGGAGATCAGGCAATTAGTGGAGGATTATAAAATATTTGCCCAGCCGCGTCAGGCCTTTGTAGACTCTGTTGCCAGGAAAAATCCGAATACAGTACAGATTCGGACTCTTCGTTATATTGCCGAATGCACCCGACCGGGAGAACGAATCGCAGCTTATGTTCGTCTGACAAGTCTTTATTATTTTGCGGATCGTATGTTCGGCGGAGGGATTATGTCTGTCAACCCGGGCCTTCTCACTCAACAACAGGAGAGAGAAGTAATAGCCAAACTCCGTAACCAGGAACCTGTCCTGTTTATCGATAATCCCCTGTTTAATTACGGGATTGGTAATAGAGGAGTTTTCGGTATTTATTCTCCACTGCTCCATCAATTTCTTGCTGAGAATTTTATAACGGTGAGAGCATGGGGGGGACGTACTATCAGCGTTAATCGCAGGTATCTTGCCACTGTTCCCCAACGATGCCTGTCGGGTGACGGGAAAAAAATGGTCACAAGCATGTGATGCTATCAATATTTTTATCAGGTACTATGGCTCTCACACAGACTCCTTCCCATAACAGGGTACAACTGCAATGAAGATTATTACCGGCATGCATCGCTCCGGCACCTCACTCGTCGCCCGACTTTTTTCCCAGGCTGGTGCCGATATGGGATCGCCAGAGACTTTCTACCAGGCGGATAGATGGAATCCCGGCGGCTATTATGAACAGACGGATATTCATGCTGTGAATATGCCTCTTGTTAACGGTATCTGGTGGAAATTTGCCTATTTTTTCCTTCCATCTACCGACACAATCCTGCGGCGTGCAAAAAAATATGAGGGGCTTATTCGACGAATTGATGCGGATTATCGTGGTAAGATAGTGAAAGAAAATCGTTTTTGTCTCACCCTTCCCGCCTGGCAGCGTTATGATACCACTGTTGAGAAGATTCTTATCTGTATCAGATCACCGGGCCAGGTTGTCAGCTCAATAATAAAAAGAAATCATACTACCAGAAGACATGGCTACTATCTCTGGCATCTCCATAACCAGAGAATTTTGAGACACGCAGAAAAAATTCCGATCTGGTTTATTGACTATAACAATCTGCTAAAGCCGGAACTCTTCGAAAAGGAGATGGCTGCAGCTCTGAATTTTTTTGGTATTGATTTCCCCGCTGACAACATAGTAAATATGGGAAGCAAAAACGTACGCCGGGATATGAACCATCATGCCGGGAGAACATACAGTTACCCCCCAAATGTCCATGAACTCTGGCGTAATCTCAAGCAACTTCACAGAAATCAATTTACAGGGAAAAAATGTGATTACCCATAGAGAGATGCACTCACAGCGGGGGCACCGTATTACCGTTCTTATTCCAGTGTATAACAGTGCTGAAACGATAGGCAGGTTGGTTGATAACGTTGTTGAAACTCTTGGTTCGGCAGGCAACCTGTGGGAAATTATTCTTGTTAACGACGGCAGTGTTGATAACAGTCATGAGGTGGCTTTGGCAGCCTCTGAACGCCATCAGGATGTAGTGAAATATATTAACCTGATGCGGAACTTTGGAGAGCATAACGCCGTGATGTGTGGTCTCCAGTTTGTAACCGGCGACAGCGTGACAATAATCGATGATGATTTTCAGAACCCTCCTTCCGAAATTCTTAAGCTGGTAAAAAAATTGTCCGAAGGATATGATGTCGTGTACAGCTATTACAGTGAGAAACACCATTCCGCATTCCGCAATCTCGGGAGTGCTTTTAATGATATGGTTACCGCAGTCCTGCTGAAAAAACCAAGAGGACTCTACCTTTCAAGCTTTAAGACAATTGATGCTGCGCTTGTCCAGTTTATCACACGGTATGATGGTCCGTACCCCTATATAGATGGACTGATTCTTCGTTCTACGACACGTATTGGCCAGCAACTCTGCCAGCATGATGATCGCGAGACAGGCAAATCCAATTATACTCTGAGAAAGCTTGTACGGCTCTGGATCAACATGTTTACAGGTTTTTCTGTCCTGCCACTGCGACTCACCTCCTATCTCGGCATACTGGTCTCTTTCTGTTCGATGATGATGGCCGTTTACTTCGTTTTCGCCAGACTTTTTGGTCCCTTTTTCATAGATCATAATATCCCGGCAGGCTGGGCTTCCACTATAGTTGCCATAACCTTTTTCTCAGGTCTTCAGCTGGTTATGCTGGGAATGATAGGGGAGTATCTGGGGCGGCTTTTTCTCACCATCAACAGCACTCCTCAATTTCTTATTCGACAGACATACCGGACCGGTGAGCGAAAATGAAGAATATTTTTGAAAAAAAGCGGATTCTTGTTCTCGGCGGGATGGGATTTATTGGAAGCAATCTGGCGATCCGTCTTAATAAATTTGGTGGCGATGTGAAAATTGTCGATTCAATGCTCCCTCAGTATGGGGGTAATGTAGCAAATATCGATTCGATAAAGGATTCGTGCCAGGTAAATTTTGCCGATATCCGTGATCAGCATAGCATGAACTATCTGGTTCAGCGGGCTGACATTATATACAGCATGGCTGGTCAGACAAGTCACGTCGACAGCATGACCGACCCCATCACCGATCTTGATATAAACTGCCGAAGTCAGCTTGCCCTTCTGGAGAGCTGCAGGTTATATAATCCCGGGGTAACGATTGTCTATGCCAGCACCCGTCAGCTCTACGGCCGGCCTCAATATCTGCCGGTGGACGAGGATCACCCGATAGAACCGGTGGATGTAAACGGTATTAACAAGCTTGCCGCTGAGATGTACTATACCCTTTATTCCCAGGTGTACGGGATGAACTGCGTTTCACTTCGACTCACCAATACATATGGTCCGCGGCAGCATCTGCAGGGCAACAACCAGGGTTTCGCCGGGATCTTTATCCGTATGGCGATCAAGGGAGAAAAAATTAAAATTTTCGGCACGGGTGAACAGAGGAGGGATTTCAACTATATCGATGATGTTGTTGAAGCGCTGCTACTGGCAGCAGCTTCCAGAAAGCTCAAAGGCATGGTATTTAATCTGGGGGCAAGGGAGCATTACTCTCTGCTTGAGTTTGTTCAGCATCTTGGGTCTTTTTGCGATTTCACTCATGAGCTTGTCCCTTTTCCAGCTGAGCATAAAGTTATCGATATTGGAGACTATTACGGGGATTTTTCCAGATTCGAAGCAGCGACTGGCTGGACACCCCGGGTGAATCTGCACGATGGTCTGGAGCGGACAGTCGACTACTTCAAGTCCCGCGGCCATCTTTACTGGGGGGAATAATGATTCGAATCTTCGACTATCTCAGCCTGTTGCCGGAGATAGAAACGGAAGTGATGGACGCTGTGAGAAGCGTATTACGTTCGGGCCGTCTTATTCTTGGACCGGAAACGGAAGCCTTTGAATCTGAATTTGCGGACTATACAGGAGCAGTTCATTGTATCGGAGTCAGTTCCGGTACGACTGCTCTTCATCTGGCTATGTTCTCATTGGGCATTGGACCTGGTGATGAAGTTATCACTGTGGCCAATACCTGTGTGCCGACTGTTTCGGCTATTGCTTTGACCGGTGCCCGGCCGGTTTTTGTGGATGTCTGTGAGAGATTTTTGACAATGGAACCTCAGTTGGCAATTGAGGCTGTCACCGACAGAACAAAATGTATTCTACCCGTACACCTCTGGGGTCAGCCGGTTCGGTTAGAGGAACTGCAGAAGTTTTCTGCTGATACCGGTCTGCCGCGTGTTGAGGATTGTGCTCAAAGTCTTGGCGCGCGTGGTCCCGGCGGTCCGACGGGAACC
>JAFDME010000066.1 GCA_019306075.1 Deltaproteobacteria bacterium
AGCGATAAAGGGAGCGGGACGGGTAGACCTCTTCTGGGGCCTCGGCAGCTTTGCAGAAATTGCTGCAAACCATATGAAAGAAAAGGGCAAACTCTACTTCCTGGTGCCAAAAAGCAGTGCAGAAAAAACAGAGAAATCCAAATTACCGTAGATATCAATGGTTATCTGTAAGAAGGGCAAACCGCTGCCAGAATTCCGGAAATGACTTGGCTACACAATCCTCGCCGGTGATTTTTACCCCGGGAACTTTCAGTCCGGCAACAGCCATGCTCATCGCCATCCTGTGATCCTGATAGGTTTCGATCTCCGCGCCCCTGAGGTTCATGCCGCCGTCTCCATAAATAATCATCTTATCCTCGTATTCGTCGACCTGCACTCCGAGTCTGGAAAGTTCTTTCACCACAGCTGACAAACGATCACACTCTTTAATCCGGAGATGAGCAATATTGCTGATCACCGTATCCCCATGGGCAAATGCGGCGACTACGGCCAGGGTGGGAACAACATCTGGCATATCCGCCATATCTACTGAAATACCATGCAGGTGATCAACCCCCTGCAGAACGATTCCGCCTCCGGATCGGCTGATTTCACATCCCATACGCCCCAGAAGAGGAACGAGCATAGCATCCCCCTGGAGTGAGGGTACCGGCACGTTCTCGACAACTATCCTGCCACCGGTTACCGCTGCTGCAGCCCAAAAATAGGATGCGCTTGAGGCATCACCCTCGATTTCATAATCTCTAGCCCGGTAGCACCCGGGTGAAATAGTAAAATTACTGAAATCGGCGGCAGCATCCACCTCTATGCCAAAGTCGGCCATCACCGCCAGGGTCATGGCCACATACGGTTTTGACATAACTTCACCTTCCACCCGAAGGACTGCAGGTTTACGGGTATAGGGAGCCACCAGCAGGAGAGAGGAAAGATACTGACTCGATTTCCCCTCAGGCAACACTGTAACTCCCCCGTTTATGCCATGCGCGTTAATCTCAAGAGGAGGACAGCCACTTCCTTTCAGAGAAACGATGTCAACTCCCCACCCCTGCAAAGCGTGGATCAGCGGATTAATCGGCCGCTCGGCCATCCGTTCATCCCCATCAATAGTAAAGGTACCATTTCCCAGAGAGGCCACCGACGTTAAAAAACGTGTGGCAGTACCGTTATTGCCGAGATAAATCGGTTCATCACCGGTCTGAATCACTCCTCCATTACCAGTGATGGACCATTCATCGCCCTTCTCAACAGAAACTCCCATCTGAATGAGAGCCTTTGAGGAATAACCGGTATCTTCACTTTCCAGCGGCCCGATGAGCCTGCTCCGGCCGGAGGCAAGGGCTGCGGCGATAAGAGCCCGCTGGGTCAGACTTTTTGATCCGGGAACACTTATCCTGGCATCCACTCTGTTTACTGGCTTGATTTCTATCATATTTTTAACCCGAATAAACCGGAATTTTAAAAACCATCCTTTTCATATTTTTTTAACTTTCTCCACAGGGAAACCCTGTCAATGCCGATTATTTTTGCAGCCTTGGTTTTATTACCATTTACACTCTTAAGTACAGCCAGGATATACTCCCTCTCATTTTCCTCAAGACTTTTCTGGGTGTCCATGGGCTTTATCATCTGGACAGGAATCGGGGTATCGCAGCAATGCAGTTCAGCAGGCAGATGACTGGGCTGAACATCGTCATCACCACACAGCGCCAATGACCGTTCGACAATATTTTCCAGTTCTCTTGCATTGCCGGGAAAATTATACTCCTGCAGACATTTCAGGGCCTTCGGGTTGATTGCTCTTGGCTTATCATCAGGACCGGAGAATTTGGCAAGAAAGTAATTGACCAACAGAGGGATGTCATCCCGGCGTTCGCGGAGTGGCGGAATGTGCAGAGTCACTACGTTGAGACGATAGTAAAGATCCTTTCGGAATGTTCCCTCTTCCACATCTTTCTTAAGATCACGATTGGTAGCGGCAAGAATACGGACATCTATTGGAATTTCCCTGGTATCTCCAACTCTGATAATTTTTTTCTCCTGCAGTACCCTCAATAATTTAACCTGCATCACCAGGGGCGTTTCTCCAATTTCATCAAGAAGAACCACCCCACCGGATGCTGATTCAAGCAATCCCTTTCGCATTTTTCCGGCACCGGTAAAGGCCTCCTTGGTATGACCAAAAAGTTCACTCAGTACCAGTTCTTCATTCATGGCTCCACAGTTGATCGGCAGAAAGCGCTTACTCGACCTGGGACTGAGTTCATAAATGGTGCGGGCAACAAGCTCTTTGCCGGTTCCTGTCTCTCCGGTAATCAGTATATTGCAATCCAACTGGGCGAAGTGGGCAATAGCATCTTTTAATTCCAGAATCTTTCGATTATGTCCTATAAACTGGGTCACCCCCTGCTGCGCCTTCACCCTCTGTTTCAAAAGGGCAATCTCACGACGCAGCATAGTCTTTTCCGTAGCTTTGAGAATAAGAGTATGAAGCTCTTTAAGTTTGATCGGCTTGGCCATATAGTAAAAGGCACCACTGACCATAGCGTTGACTGCAGAATTGATCGTGGCATAACCGGTGATAATGATCACCTCCACCTCAGGGTGAATCTGTTTAGCACTGGTCATTACCTGCACACCATCAACATCCGGCATCTTGAGATCAGTTATAACCAGATCAAAGGATTTATGGTTGAGAAGAGAGATCGCCTCGCTGCCATTTGCCGCGGTTGTGACCTGATATCCTTTTTGTACCAGAAAATGACTGACATTCTGCAGATTGATGATTTCATCATCCACCAGTAAAATTCTAATAGTCGCCTCTTTAGTCATATTTTTCCTGACACCCCCGAATCTGCAAGGACCTGCGCTTGGGCGGAAAAGGGTAGAGTTATAACAAACCGGGTGCCCCTGCCCTTCTCTGATTTTACCTGAACAGTGCCGTTATGCTTATTTATAATACCAAAAACTACGGCCAGTCCCAGCCCTGTACCTTTTCCTTCCTCTTTAGTAGTAAAGAAAGGATCAAATATTTTTGAAAGATTTTCACTGCTGATTCCAACTCCTGTGTCTTTTACTGTAATAATTGCCTGATTATCCTGAGCCACAGCTGTGAGACTGACCCGCCCCGGAGGATTTTCAATCGCCTGAATACCGTTAATAGTCAAGTTGAGTAAAGCTTCAATCATTTTCTGTAAATCAAGATTAAGTATAAAATGAGCAGGAACATTCTGTTCAACAACGACCCCCGGGGGAACTTCACTGGCCACCAGTTTCATCACCTTATCCACCACTGTTTTCAACTGCACCGGCTTCATGGAAAATGTGCTGACCCTGGAAAATTCAAGTAAACCCCGCACAATTTCACCAGCTCTCTGGGTTTCCTGATCAATGGTCTTTAACATCTGCACAATAAAAGGGGACTGTTCAGGATCGATCTCGGCAAGGGCAATTTGGCAGGATGTGGCAATATTGTTGAGAGGGTTATTTATCTGATGGGCCGTCCCCGATGCCAGAGTTCCAATGGACGAAAGTTTGTTTGCCTGGCACAGTTTTTCCTGATGCTCTGCCAACTCTGTAACCATATTGTTAAAAGTGTTCAACACCGAGTCAATTTCATCATGTTTGGGAGGAAGAGGCAGCTTACGAAAAGTTCCTGCCGCCACATCCTTAGCGGCCTTTTCAATAGATCTCAGAGGGAGAATAATTGTACCGTAAAGAAGAGCCAGTGCACATATAGTGAGGAGGACAAGGATTGCAACAGACTGGAAGAGACGGGACTTGAAATTGTCTATGAAATCAGTCATTTTCCCCTGAACAAATTGCACAAGTTCATCGCTGATACGGACGAGTTCAGACCCTGTATTACGCAAAGCAACCCGTTGCCGGCATTCCTGATCACTGCTGTCCGGCCTACATTCAGCCTTAAATGAGCGGAAAGTCTGTTCATAATCAACAAGAACTTTCTGCAGTACCTGCAGATCGTGGGGATGAGAGACCCGCTGTAAATCGTTTTTTACCGCGGGAATGTATTTTTGTGCTTCCTTCACATAGTCGATGGCGCGGAAAAAATCTCCTTCATCATGACGAATAATGAAATTTTTCTCGTAACGCCTGATCTCCAGACAAATATTATTCAACTTTCCCGCATGCATGAGATGGGAAATATCTTCATTAAAAATATTGAAATCCCGTAGAAATAGAATTCCGTATACTCCATAAAAAAGAAGATAAAGTATAAACCAGAAAATCATTTTTTGACGTATATTGAGATGAATCATAATTGTATAATATGAAAAATTATCAGGATTTGACTGTCCACCCTCGTCCCTCTCACACCTGCCCACCTGTCAGTACTGCAATTTCCAGACCACACAAGGGAATTTGCTCATCATGATCTTCCCCTGAGTGAGCTGACACCTTCAGACCCTCTCCCTCTGAAACCATATAATCTTCATTCACTTTTTCAGACCTGAACTGATAACACAATAACTCTTCTCTGGTTATTTGGCAAAGAACATGTTACAACATGCAACGCTTGTTGCTGTTTGCAACGGTTCAAAATGCAACGATTATCACAATAAACCGTTTATCTTCCTGGACATGCAAGACTTTTTTTCATAGCGGCAGGATAAAAAATATCTTTTGCCCCCTGCCATACAGTTACATCTTGAAACAATAGGCTATGCATTATTTTCCCAGGTAAGTTATATTTATCTCACCCGACAGCTGGCACAACGGTTGCATTAGAGATGATCGCACACTATTTTACTAATTTCCGTCGCGGCACTGGACGAGAAAAATAACACTATGCAGTAAAGAAACAGTAGAGGAGAAGAAATGACTTTACCAATTATGCTGGTTATGGGTGTACTTGTCTTCGCCATCCTGCTCTTTATCTTTGAGTGGGTGCGTGTTGATGTTGTTGGCATTCTTATGATGATTATCCTGCCGCTTCTTGGATTGGTTACACCCAAAGAGGCAATCAGCGGACTCTCCAGTAATGCTGTCGTCTCTATTATTGCCGTGATTATTATCGGGGCCGGACTGGACAAGACCGGTGCCATGAATTCCCTGGCCCGGGTGCTGCTGAAATTTGCAGGCAAGAGTGAAAGCCGCATCATGGTTCTCATTTCCGGTACAGTTGCTTTTATTTCCAGCTTTATGCAGAATATAGGCGCAGCCGCACTTTTTATGCCCGCGGCAAAACGGATCTGCCGGCAGACAAATATACCGGTATCCCGTATTCTCATGCCCATGGGATTCTGTGCCATTATCGGTGGCTGCATCACCCTGATCGGATCGAGCCCTCTGATACTGCTGAATGACGTGATGAAGATCTCCGATCCAAATGTTGAGCCGTTTGGTCTTTTTTCCGTCACCCCCATAGGTATTGCTCTTATTATTGCAGCACTGATCTATTTTATATTGTTCGGTCGCTTCATTCTGCCTGCCGGTGAGGTTGTAGACGGTGGATCCGGCCCTATGTCCCGCAACCTTGAAGAAACATATCAGGACATCGGTCATCTCTACGAGATTCATGTTCCTGACTCGTTTGAAGGACCAAAGACACTCGATGAATGTGATATTCGCCCTATATACTTTACCAGCGTAGTGGCCATTGCATCCAAAGGCAGCACCACAAATTTTTCCCCCGAGCTGACCGAAACCATTTCGCCAGGTGATACCATCGCAGTTGAGGGCCCACCGGAGCTTATCGCAAAAATGGCCCAGTCATTCGGCTGGCATATCAAAAAGGACCTGGAAGTTTTTGCAGAAAGTCTCTCACCCAATAATGCAGGCATCATGGAGACCATCATCACCCCGCGTTCTGAAATGGTTGGCTCAACCCTGCAGGCTTTTTCCTTCCGCAGGAAAAACGGTGTTAACCCTCTTGCCATTTTCCGTGGCAACAAAACATTTGTCGGAGGCATCTCCACTATGGTTCTGCAACCTGGAGATGCTCTACTGCTCCAGGGTCCCTGGGAAAAATTTCACTACCTTAAAGAGAAACAGGGGCTGGTATTCACCGAAGATGTCCAGGGCGAAATCATCCGCAGCGACAAAATGAAATTCGCTGTCGGCAGCCTTGTTCTTGCTTTGATCATGATCCTGGGCTTCCATGTCCAGCTCTCAATTGCGCTGCTCACTGGTGCCATATCCATGGTTCTAAGTAACGTTCTCTCCATTGACGAAGCATATGAGTCAGTTGACTGGATGACTGTTTTTCTCCTTGGGGGTTTGATCCCCCTGGGAATCGCCTTCGAAAAAACCGGTGCAGCCAAGCTTATTGCTGAAACGATTATGGGAACAATGGGTTCGGTATCACCACTGATCCTGCTCACAGTCATTGCCATACTCACTTCATTTTTTACCCTGGTTGCCTCCAATGTTGGAGCCACTGTACTCATGGTGCCTCTGGCAATGAACATGGCCGGCACAGCCGGAGTAGACCCGCGAGTTGCAGCAATGGTAGTTGCTGTCGCCTGTTCCAATACTTTCGTCCTGCCTACACACCAGGTGAACGCATTGATCATGCGTCCCGGCGGTTATAAGACTCTTGATTATTTCAGGGCAGGCAGCGGTATGACCATCCTCTACCTGGTGGTAATGATGGCATCAATTTCTATTTTCTTTGGAATTTGAACCCGAGTGGAGTAAAAAGGATATTCACCATTTATAGTTGCCCGAGTCGCTGCTCTGCAATGACCGGGGCAGCAATTATCCCGTCACTACAACAAATAAAAAGGCAATGATGAAACGACTTATCTCTCTTTTTCTCATTCTGATCTCTGCACCGGCGCATGCTGTCCTGGCCTCTTCAGAAGCTGGTTCGCACGCCGCCGTAGATTTGACAACACATCCCATGGGTTATGCTGCTCTGGTTCTTTTTGTTCTCGCCTATACCGTTGTAATCTTTGAAGAGAAACTCCATTTGCGCAAAAGTAAGCCTGTAATGATGGCCGCCGGCCTTATCTGGGTACTCATCGCTATAACCTACCGGCTGGTTGGTATCCCGGCAGAGACCGCCCATAACGCCATTATCCATAACATCGCGGAGTACGCTGAATTGATGCTCTTTCTGCTTTCAGCCATGACCTATATCAACTCCATGGCAGAGCGCAACGTCTTCCAGGCTCTGCGGGGCTGGCTTGTCTCCCGGGGATTTTCCCTGCGTATCATTTTCTGGATTACCGGCCTGCTCGCTTTTCTTATCTCCCCTCTGGCTGACAACCTGACCACCGCCCTGCTGATGGGAGCAGTTGTCATGGCGGTAGCAAAAGACAACCCGAAATTTATTGCTCTTGCCTGCATCAATATCGTTGTTGGAGCCAATGCGGGGGGTGCTTTTTCTCCCTTTGGTGATATAACAACCCTCATGGTCTGGCAAAAGGGCCAGGTGGAATTTATTCAGTTCTTTGCTCTGTTTGTCCCGTCACTGTTTAACTGGATAATCCCGGCAGCCATCATGAGCCTGGCAATCTCCAAAGAAGTACCTGCACCTGTACATGAAGATGTCACCATGAGGGTTGGAGCCAAACGTATCATTTTTCTCTTTTTAATGACCATAATCACTGCGGTCTCTTTCCATAATTTCCTTGATCTGCCACCTGCTGCCGGCATGATGCTCGGACTTTCATATCTCGGTTTTTTCTCATACTACATCAAAATAAAAGAAAAGAGAATTCTGCAATATGACCCGGTTCTCGGTGTTGACGGCAGCAACAGGGAACCATTTGATATTTTCAAAAAAATCGCCAGGGCAGAGTGGGACACCCTGCTCTTTTTTTACGGTGTCATTCTCTGTGTGGGCGGGCTGGCACAGTTCGGCTACCTTGCCTTGGTATCCCACAAGATGTATGTAGGGCTGGGCGCAACCTACGCCAATGTCCTTGTGGGTATCCTCTCAGCCATTGTGGACAATATCCCGGTCATGTTTGCCGTTCTCACCATGAATCCGGACATGTCACATGGCCAGTGGCTGCTGGTCACCCTCACCGCCGGCGTTGGCGGAAGTCTTCTGTCAATCGGTTCTGCTGCCGGTGTTGCCCTCATGGGCACAGCCAGGGGTGTTTATACTTTTGGTGCCCATATGAAATGGATGCCTGTCGTTGCTTTGGGTTATGCGGCATCAATCTATATTCATCTACTTATTAACAGTAAGTTATTTTAATATAATCCTTTTTCTCCGGGTTCACCGAACGCAATCTGCTGAACTCTGAACTCTTTGACATATTATGGTTTTTTTCAATAAAAAAAGAGAGCCGGAACATCTTACCGTTGACAGCGGCACACCCCAGAACCGGCACCTCAGTGACCTTAAACTCAAGGTGAACAGTACTGATCTTCCTGAGCAGGTGGCCCGTCAGGTTGATTCAGAATTTAATCGTCTGGAAAAAATTGATCCCATTGCTGCTGAATTTTCTATCGGGATTAATTACATTGAGACCCTGCTCTCCCTGCCATGGTTTTCAGAAACCAAAGACAACCTCAATCTCTCAAAAGCTGAGACTATCCTCAATCAGCACCACTATGGACTGGAAACCGTCAAAGCCAGAGTGCTTGAATTCCTTGCAGTCAAAACGCTGAGAAATAAACAGAAACAGCGTATTCTAATCGTCGATGACGAAAGTATCGCCCGCACCAATCTGGTTCATTATTTTACCGGCCTTGATTACTTTGCAGAAGAGGCGGAAAATGGTGTGGAGGCACTGGAGAAGATAACAGCAGGTGAATCGTTTAATCTGATCATTACCGATTTAAAAATGGATCAGATGGATGGAATCACTCTTATCGAAAAAGTGGCCAAGCATTCTCCGGACACTGACATCATCATGGTTACCGGCTATGCGACCATGTCCACCGCGGTGGATGCCCTGCGCAAAGGAGCGACTCATTATCTCGCCAAACCTGTACAGTTGGACGAACTCAAACAGACAGTTGAAGATATTCTTGCCAAGCAGGGCAAACTGCAGGTCTCCAATGGCCCAATTCTCTGTTTCAGCGGCCCGCCGGGAACCGGCAAGACATCCATCGGTCAGGCTGTAGCTGACGCCCTGGGGCGAAAATTTATAAGATTATCCATGGCAGGTCTGCGGGACGAGGCTGAAATTCGGGGCCATCGACGCACCTACGCAGGTGCCATGCCCGGCAGGATAATCAATGAAATAAAACGGGCTGGCACCATCAACCCCTGTATCCTGCTGGATGAGATTGACAAGGTGGGCCAGGACTTCCGCGGAGACCCGGCATCAGTACTTCTCGAAGTTCTCGACCCGGAACAGAACAGCAAATATATTGACCATTACCTGGAGATCCCTTTCGACCTCTCGGCGATCATGTTTATTGCCACGGCCAACGACCTTGACAAATTACCCGGGCCGCTGCTTGACCGGCTGGAAATTATTGAGTTTTCCAGCTATACCCTGCATGAAAAACAAACCATAGCCCAGAAAAAGTTATTACCCAGACAATTTGCTGACAACGGACTCACCGGCAGACCACTGGATATCAGCGGTGAGACCATTAACCAGCTGATAACCGGTTATACCAGAGAATCCGGCGTCAGAGGCCTTAACAGAGAAATCGGCACTCTTTGTCGTAAACTGGCCCTGCAGAGTCTAAAAGAAAATACAGAGAGTACAGAACCTGTTCATATAGACGAAGAGGTACTGCTCACTCTACTTGGCCCCCGCAAATACAGACAGGAGGCTGCCGAGGGTGAAAATCAGGTAGGTGTTGTTACCAGCCTTGTCTGGACCCGCTTTGGCGGAGAGATAATGTTTATAGAAACATTGCGGATGACAGGCAATACCAACCTTATCCTTACCGGTTCACTGGGTGAGGTATTACGTGAATCAGCACAAATTGCTCTCAGCTTCATCAGAAGTAATGCCGATAACTTTGGTATTGCGGAAGATTTTTATGATAACTCCGAAATTCATATCCACCTGCCTGCCGGGGCTGTATCAAAAGACGGCCCCTCTGCCGGTATGGCCATAGCTATCGCTTTGATCTCACTGCTCACCAACCGGCCGATTCGGCGGGATGTTGCCGTCACCGGTGAAATGACTCTCAGCAGCAACATTCTGGCCGTAGGCGGTATCCGCGAAAAGCTGCTTGCTGCATCCAGATCTGGCTGCAGCAAGGTAGTACTGCCTCTGCTGAACAGGGAAGATGTTGAATCCCTCCCTGCAGACGTCACTGATGAGATAGATATTATACTGGTTGACCACCTGCAGGATGCTGTCGAACACCTGCTCTGTGAAGCTATCTGATATCTCCACCCCCTTTGTTGAATATTGTAACAGAATACAACTGTGTAACAATATTCAACACTTCTTGTTGTTGATATAAAATATTTCTGTAATTTCATGCACTAAAGAAAGAATCACCCATCTCCATCAACCCTATCCATACTATATTCTCTCCACTAATGTTACAATGCGCAACAATTATCAATTCCTCCATTTTTCATATCCTCCGCCATTCCTGCAGAAAGAGTGATAACACCTCGGTTTTAAATATATTTTTTGATATATAACACAATTGGCACGACCCATGCAGTAAAGTTAATATATAGAAAAACCAGGTTTATCAGACACAATTCAAGGAGGAAATATGATGAAAATTATTAGCTGGATGAGATTTGGCTGGAAAAAAAATTCTGATATCAAAATTAAGAAAATTAAGAAAAAAAATATTGACGTTGGTGAAATGGCTGCTGGGAATCAGACAGCCGGAGCTAATGCTCTTGAGCAGATGCTGGCACAAAAAAATGCCACTACCAAAATCCTGGTGGTTCAGGATGGGGAGCATATGTATCAGGTGACAGATTATGCCATGAAAATGGCCCAGCGTCTCGATTGTGAAATCATTGCCCTTGATGTAACTGATGGCCCGCTACAGTTCTCCGGTGACCGTAAAGAAAGAGAGGTCAATCGTTTCCAGGAGAGAGCACGTCAAGGTGCCGCTGCTTTTTCCCTCCAGGCCGAATCCCAGGGTGTGAGCCTGAAACATATTATCGAGATTGCCGACCCGGAAGAAGTTGTTGCCAGACTAAGTGCCGAAGACGTGGGAATTCGTTATGTACTCACCAAACCTGACCAGGAAAGCCTTAGAGCCAACCAGGAGCGACCACAGGTTCCGGTTTATGACCTTAACTGCTCTCGCTTAAACCGCTAGCAAGTGGTAAGCAGGTATTGAAACGAAAAACTTGTTTACAACAGATAATTATGGCAAGAGGGATAACTTATGGAGCCCATTACTATTTTTGCTTCAACAGTAGGTCTTATCGGTGTTTGTCGACTGACATTTGCTGCCACTGAATTTCTCGGTAAAGGTATTTACAGCAGGGGCAGCAAACCTGCAAAACGGGATAAATGGTTCTGTTTTTTTAAAACTACCGACCTGCTTGGAGATGAAAAGCGACAGCAGCCACCAGTAGCAGGAGAATCCCTTGAGCGCAGACGCCGTTTACATCAGCAGCGTCCCCGTTTACGGGTAGAGTAAAATCTTCACAACCAGCTTTTCCTTTTCAACCCGCCAGTCCTGTTAACCTCCCCCGCATCAGGAGGTTAACAGGATTTTGACTGTTTTTCTTTTCAAATACCAGCTGCAGCAAATCCGGATCCTGACTGCTCCCCCTTTTTCAGTCCGCACTTCTGATAAACATCTTGCTGCCAGAGAGTGCCATTGGACTGATCCTCGCATATACAATCACCTCAACTCATACGAAATGAGGCCTGACTGACCTCCCCTTTCTCATAAAATAGTTGGATTCTAAGATATCTATGCTATATGGTAATACTTCTGAATCTCCTGCGAACCATTGTGTCCAACTGGACATCTGGCTCACCCGGACGTACCTGGTCATATGATGTTTTAAATGGTCGGCCGACCACCGGCAATTCTGCACATTACTGAGGTTACATATGCTGCATTCCGCCTTAACAACGGATATGATAATAGTTTTTTCCCTGCTGACACTGGCTATCATTCTTTTTATATTTGATTTACTCAGGGTTGATCTCGTCGGCTGGCTGATGATGGTCCTCCTCCCCCTGACAGGTGTTGTTACACCGGAGGAAGCTGTTGCCGGCCTCAGCTCCAATGCTGTAGTATCTATCATCGCGGTTATGATTATAGGTGCAGGGCTTAATAAAACCGGAGTAATGAATGTTGTCGCTGCACAAATTATAAAAGTTGCAGGCCGGGGAGAACGACAGATCATGAGTGTTGTCTCACTGACGGTCGCATTTATCTCGAGTTTTATGCAGAATATTGGTGCTGCGGCACTTTTCCTGCCTGCAACAATGCGCATAAGCAGGCAGCTGAATATCTCCGCAAGCAGAATTCTCATGCCCATGGGTTTCTGCGCCATTACAGGCGGCTGCCTGACTCTGGTCGGCTCAAGCCCCCTGATAATGCTCAATGACCTTATGGCCGGATGGTGGGAGCATAACTCAGCTGCTGTAAATGATATCCCTTTCTCTCCGCTTGAACTGCTGTCAATTACACC
>JAFDME010000067.1 GCA_019306075.1 Deltaproteobacteria bacterium
TACGGTATCGATATAATCCTGGAGTGTTATTTGTTGACCTGGATGCTCCATAGATATTGTGGTCAGCCAATTAAAATAAGCTTTGGACCATCTGCTTTTACCAGAAAAAACAATGTGGTATCGTAATAAGAATGCAGCCAATTGTTGTTTGGCCTTCTTATGAGCATTTTGTGCATCTTCGCGTGCTCTAACAAGATCACGTAATGCCTCATCCTCTTCAGCGGGAACGTACACTTCTGTTAACTCACCTGCTCGGTGCAATCTGGCAAGAGTGATGCTGTCACGGGTATCATTTTTTAGACGATCACCACTTTTACGAGGAATTTTTGAAGGTGCCACGACAACACACTTGACACCATTACCTGTCAAAAATCGATATAGATGATAACCACAGCATCCAGCTTCATAAACACATCTCAACTCAAAACCCTTGGAAATAAATTTGCGAAACACCTTCATGAGTTGATCTATATCATTACCAATTTTGCCGTAATATCTTACTTCGGCATCACGTCCCTCGTCTGCTGTAGAAATAGAAATTGAATTTTTGTGTACATCCAAACCGATATATTTTATAATTTTCATGGCCTGCCTCCTTGGTTATGGCTCTGGGGTGAAGTTATTGCGTCATCTTAACCCACGTTGCAAGGATGGCAGGTCTTTTTTAACTCACAACCATAATATCTAACCACAAATAGGGCTGTCCCCGACAATGCAGTTAATCACTACACACCTGAACGCTGATTTTGACGGCCTTGCCTCGATGGTTGCAGCCCGAAAACTCTACCCGGGTGCCGTTCTTGTATTCCCCGGGTCCCAGGAGAGAAATGTCCGTGAATTCATCTCCCAGAGCCTGCTCTACCAGTATGATTTTCTCAAAGCAAAACAGGTGAACCTGCAGAGCGTCGACACTCTCATCGTTGTCGACACGCGATCTTCCGTGCGGCTGGGCGCCCTTGCTAAATGCCTTGACAACCCGAACCTGAAAATCCATCTCTACGACCATCACCCCCATAATTCCGGAGACCTGCGCGGGGATGTTGAGCTGATTAAAAATTACGGTTCCACAACAACCCTTCTTACCACCATCCTCAAGAAAAAAAAGATTCAGGTCACCCCTGAGGAGGCAACACTTTTTGCCCTTGGTATATACGAGGACACCGGCTCACTCACCCATCTGACCACCACACCTGCAGACCTGAAGGCTGCGGCATGGCTTGTTGAAAAAGGAGCAATGCTGGATCAGGTTGCACAGTTCCTGACCCACGAACTGACCTCCGTCCAGATCAACCTGCTGCACCAACTGATGAAAACTGCAAAACAGTATACAATCCAGGATATTCCCGTCGTTGTCATTACCCTTTCGCTCCCTGAATATATGGATGAATTTGCTCTTATAGTCAGGCGCTTTATGACCATGGAGAATATTGACGTCCTCTTTGCCGTGATTTCCATGGGAGGGCGCGTCTATCTCATCGCCCGCAGCAGAATAGCCGATGTTAATGTGGGCAACATTGCCCGGGATCTCGGAGGAGGAGGACACCCCACAGCCGCCTCCGCCACGATGAAGGACAGCACCCTCATACAGGCCCAGGAGAAGCTGATCCAGACCCTCCATAAACATATCCACCCGCAGCCCATCGCAAGCGAAATGATGTCACAGCCAGCCATCACCATTCCCCCGGAGGCGACCATCAGTGAGGCCAAAACGATTCTTACCCGCTACAATATCACCGCACTTCCCGTCTGCAGCATGACAGGCACACCGGCGGGAATATCATCACCAATTCAGGGCATAATCACCCGACAGATTATTGAAAAAGCAACACACCACCATCTGGCCCATCTTCCTGTCAGTGATTATATGACCACCGAGATAAAGAGTCTGCCCCTCGATGCAACCCTGGCCGACATCCAGGAATTGATCATTGAACACCACCAGCGGCTTATCCCTATTGTTAAAAAAGGGGTAATCATCGGCATCATCACCAGAACGGATCTGCTCAACCGACTGGTGAATGACCCCGCCCACCTGCCAAAAGACCTGCTGCACGAGTCTGAGCACCCATCCCTTGAAAGAAAGAGGAACGTCAATGCCCAGATTATCGAGTGTCTTGACAGGGAGATGATCCAGCTCATCCAGACCATTGGAGAAGTGGCTGACACAATGGACTACAGCTCCTTTGCTGTGGGAGGTTTTGTCCGTGACCTGCTGCTCAAAAAGAGAAATCTTGATCTGGATATTGTCATTGAAGGAGACGGTATCCTTTACGCAAAACAGCTGGCACGAAACCTCAACGGCAGATGCACAACCCATGAACGTTTTAAAACCGCCATGGTGCTCCTGCCGAACGGCTTTAAAATCGACATAGCAACCGCCAGGCTGGAATACTATGAGTATCCGGCAGCCATGCCGACAGTGGAGCTCTCGTCCATAAAACTTGACCTTTACCGCAGGGATTTCACCATTAATGCCATGGCGATCCACCTCAACCCTCACTATTTCGGGACCCTGATCGATTTCTTTAACTGTCAGAACGATCTTAAGCAAAGGACAATCAAAGTCCTTCACAATCTCAGTTTCGTAGAAGATCCAAGCCGCATATTCCGGGCAATCCGATTTGAAAAACGGATGGAATTCACAATATCCCCCCATACAAAACGGCTGATAAACAATGCTGTAAAGATGGATCTGTTTGGCAAGATCCACGACCCGCGGTTTCTTGCTGAACTTAAGATTATCTTCTCTGAGGAAAACCCGCTGCCGGCAATAGAGCGCCTGGCTGAATTTGGACTGTTTAAATTTCTCTGGCCGGACTTGCGGCCCTACCTCAAAGTTGACCGCAGGTTCATGCATATTCTGACCCAGGCACAGAGGGCTATCTCCTGGTTCCGTCTTCTCTACCTGGAAGACAACTGCCAAAACTGGATGGTCTACCTCCTTGCCATAATGGGCAGATCCCGCATGACCGAACTTAAGGCCTTTTGTCAAAGATTTGATGAAAGCCTCAAGACCACTGATTACCTCCTGCAGCAAAAAGAATCTGCGGATCGGGCAGCACACCAGTTTCGCCGTAGTAAAGAGTTAAAAAACAGCCGGATAGTTGCCCTCCTGGAAGATATAGACATTGAAGGATTACTCTACCTTATGGCTATCAGCCGTAAGAACCATATCAAAAAAGCAGTATCGCTCTACGTCACTACCCTGAGACAAATTGAGTGCAGCCTGACCGGACTGGATCTGGTCAACCTTGGTTACAGGCCGGGACCACAATTCAAAACGATACTGACTTCCCTGAGGAACAGTCGTCTGGACGGTTTTGCAACAGACAGGGACGAAGAACTTGAACTGCTGAAAGAAACTTTCCCGCCGGAAAAGCTTGCCCCTCACTGAACAGTGCTTACCATTCAGTTGCGCCTCCAACAAACTTGAAACTCCCCCTACACCCCCTTGACGATCATGAATACTTTTATAACTCAACTGATAATTCTTGCGCCTCCACTCCTTCTAGCTCTTACATTTCACGAATTTGCCCATGGATATGTAGCATACCGCCTCGGCGACCCTACCGCCAAAAATGAAGGGCGGCTGACGCTCAACCCGATAAAACATCTTGATCCCATCGGTACTATCGCTTTTTTCTTTATCAAGTTCGGATGGGCTAAACCGGTTCCCGTCAACCCCGCTTATTTTAAAAATCCGAAAAAAGATATGCTCTGGGTTGCTCTCGCCGGCCCGGCAACCAACCTTGTGCTTGCTGTAATAAGTGCGGTTGTAACAAAACTTGTCTGGGCACTGGCCTCTTTTATCTCCTATTCAACAATTGCGGAAGCGATTCTTGTGCCCCTCAACTCCATGCTCATTGCCTCTGTCTGGATTAACCTCGTCCTCTGTATTTTTAATTTCCTGCCTATTCCTCCCCTTGACGGCAGTCGTATTCTCGCCGGCATCCTCCCCGACGATCTCGCCCGATCCTATCAGCAGGTGGAGCGATACGGTTTTATCATTATCCTGGTACTGGCTTTCAGCGGCCTTCTCTCCAAAGTGATTATGCCGGTCATCAGCTTTGCAAACAGTCTGCTGCTATCATAAGATAACCGGAAAAAAGAAATTCTTTTCTCTGTGTCCTCTATGGTGAAAGAGTCGGAGTTTATGCACTGGTCTTTAAGGGTGTTTGCCTGTTTTTTCTTACAAAAGTTCCGGGATAAGGCACTAACCCGAATAAGGCACCAATTATATCCACAATTGATTTACATCAAGGAAAGAGAACTTTTCCTATTGTAATATCTCAGCCATGATTACCCCGGATAGACCGGGATATAACCAGTCAGGGTTAACACCCAATAATGATTAACCAAAAGAGGCCAACTATGTTTTGTTTTCAATGTCAGGAAGCGGCAAAGGGTACGGGCTGCACAATCAAAGGAATGTGCGGTAAAGAAGAGGAAACCGCCAACCTTGAAGATCTGCTTATCTTTGATCTTAAAGGTATCGCTGTAATAGCAAAAGGATTGAAGGAAGCTGGGGTCGCAGTTGATGAAAGCGTCGGTCTGTTCCTCTGTCAGGGATTGTTTACGACCATCACCAATGCCAATTTTGATAACAGCAGTCTTGAAAACTGGATTCAGAGATCACAGAGCATCAAACAGGGTTTAAAGGATAAATTCGATGCTCTCCATCCGGGACCGGCAAAAGCCTCTATCCTGCAGAAGTTTCTTCAATATTTTACCGGCAGTCCGGAATCTGAGGAGCAGGTTATACTTGACGGTTCAGCACTCTGGTTTTCCAGTGATCCTGCCAGCTACCAGGAAAAAGCAAAAACGGTGGGAGTTCTTGCAACTGTTGACGAGGATGTACGTTCTCTGCGGGAACTGCTGATTATCGGGTTGAAAGGTGTTGGTGCATATGCAGACCATGCTGCAGTGTTAGGAGGTCAGAAGAAAGAAATTTACGATTTTATGATTGAAGGCCTTGCCTCAACCACAGAGGAACATAGTGTGGACGAGATGGTGGCCCTGGTCTTAAAGGCGGGAGAAGTTGCTGTAACAACCATGGCAGCTCTTGATGGTGCAAACACCTCGGCCTACGGCCATCCGGAAATCACCGAAATAGACCTTGGTGTCGGAACAAACCCCGGTATCCTGATCAGCGGTCATGACCTCAAGGATATGGAGGAACTCCTTCTCCAGACGGAGGGAAGTGGTGTAGATGTCTATACCCACGGTGAAATGCTGCCGGCACAATCGTATCCGGCCTTCAAAAAATATTCACATCTGAAGGGGAACTACGGCGGATCATGGTGGCATCAAAACAAGGATTTTGAAACTTTCAACGGCCCAATCCTTATGACCACCAACTGCATCATTCCAATCAAGGAATCACACACCTACAAAGAGAGAATTTTCTGTACCGGAGTTGTCGGTTATCCCGGTCTTACCCACATCGCTGACCGAACAGCAGGCGGTGCCAAGGATTTCTCTCAGATTATCGAACTCGCTAAAACCTGCCAGCCCCCCGAAGAGATTGAAACGGGAAAAATTGTTGCCGGTTTTGCCCATAATCAGGTTCTGGCCCTCGCCGACAAGGTGGTTGAAGCTGTGAAATCAGGAGCCATAAAACGATTTATTGTTATGGCAGGTTGTGACGGCAGGCAAAAGGGACGGAAGTATTTCACAGAGGTCGCAGAAAAGCTCCCTGCGGATACCGTTATTCTGACAGCTGGTTGCGCAAAATACCGCTATAACAAGCTTGACCTGGGAGATATCGGCGGTATCCCACGTGTGCTTGACGCCGGGCAATGCAACGATAGTTACTCTCTTGCGGTCATCGCTTTGAAATTGAAAGAAGTATTTGAACTTGACGACATCAACGATCTGCCGATCTCTTTCGATATCGGCTGGTACGAACAAAAGGCGGTAACAGTGCTTCTGGCGCTGCTCCACCTTGGAGTAAAGGGGATTCGCCTTGGACCAACCCTTCCCGCCTTCGTCTCCCCGGCGGTACTCAATGTCCTGGTGGAAAATTTTAATATAAAACCGATCACTGATGCTGACAGCGATATTGAGGCAATGATGGCAGGCAATTAACCCGTATTACTTCATGAACATTTTGTAAACAAAGAGCCGGGAATCAGCAGCTCCCTGTTGTTTACAAAATGTTCATCCGGGACGGGTCAGTTTAACTCTCGATTCATGGAAAGTTGCCCCTCCACCCATATCTGTAAGATTCTGTGAAGTCAGATTATTAATTCCGCTGTTAAATAATTCACTCTGCCAGAAGATGCCTTCAGCAACAAGCAGTCCTCTCCGGGTATCTTCGGTAACTCTGGCAATCCGTGTTGCTTTTCCCCTGTAGTTTTCAAGAACCACCAGCTCACCATCTACTATGGCGGCAGCATCGGCATCCTCCGGATGTATCAGTACGTCTCCGGTTTTATCCATGTACAGTTCACCAAAGGTGGAGTTGAGCAGGTCCATATGGGGCGGAGTGATCAACATAAACGGAAATCTCGATTGCAGGTCCACATTGTCAAACTCCCCTCCTGCAGTGAGACAGGGCATCTGCGGTTCGGTTGAATTAAAAGCAGAGCAGAACTGAAATTTACTGTGAAAGTCTGAAAAAAGCGGGCCCGCCTCACAGGAACGGGTAGAATGAAAGTATCCCCCTTTCAGCACATCCGAAGGGAAAACGTTTCCCGGCAAACCCTGCATGCCGGCAAGGTAGTCAGTGATCCTCTCGTCACAGTTCTGTCTGAAGGGTGGATCTGTAAACCCCATATGCAGTGCCAGTTCCTGAAAGAGATCGAAATTTGATCTCGCCTCACCAACCGGCTGAATCACCGGCTCAACAACACCGAGATAAAACTGACCATAACTGGTGTAAATATCTCTATTTTCAAGAAAAGTAGTGGCGGGAAGCAAAAGGTCTGCATAACGGGCAGTTGGTGTCATTAGCTGCTCATGTACTACGGTAAAAAGATCCTCCCTCTCCAAACCTCTTCTAACCATATCAGCGTCAGGATTTGCACAGAGAGGGTTGCAGTTATAGACAAAAAGCGCTTTCACAGGAGGATCAAGCACCGTAAGTGCATGACCGAGCTGAATCATATTCACTTTCCGGGTTGTCTTCTGTAGCAGAGAAGGCCAGGTTAATTTCTCCTTTGCCCCGACAAATGCTCCGGACATCAGCAGAACACCCTGCCCTTTCCCGCCACCGAACAAACCAAGGGCAGCGGCAAGAGAGACAATCGCCCGTACAGCCATACCACCACGGCTGTTTCGGGTAAAACCGACGCCAAGTCGCAAAAAAGTTTTCGGATGGTGAAAGAGCAGTTCCGCAATCTCTTCGACCTGCCCCCTCTCTACACCACTTGCAGCTACAAATCCCTGCCAGTCACTTTTTTTAAGATAATCTGAAAGATCAGCAAACCCGGTGCTCTCCTCCTCAATAAATTTACGGTCAACATGGTTCCGCTCAAGGAGGGCCTTCAGAATACCGAGGGCCAGAGCTGAATCCCCGCCGGGTTTGACAGACAGATAGATATCTGCAGATTTTGCAGTCAGACTGCGATAGGGATCAATAACAAGAACCTTGCATCCTCTTTTTTTAGCCCGGACAAGATATCGCCAGAAATGAACATTAGTGACCTTACAGTTGCTGCCCCAGCAAATAACCAGGTCGGCGTCCTGCGCCTTCTCCGGCAGTGATCCGGGCAAGCTGCCGCAATGTTTCTCCCACCCCGCTCCGGCAGTAGCGGTACAGATAGTCTGATCAAGTTGAGTAGCGCCCAGACGATAAAAGAAAGAGTGCCCGGCAAACCTATTCACAGCACCCATATTACCGGCGTAGGAGTAAGGGAGTATTGCCTCTCCACCATACTGCTCTTTAATGCCATGCAATCTGCTCCTCAGGATTTCAAAGGCTTCAGACCAGGTGATGCGGCGAAATTTTCCTTCTCCCTTTTCACCTTCCCGCACCTGAGGATAAAGCAGTCGCCCACTGCTATTCACCCTTTCGGGATATTTCCTCATCTTGCGGCAGATAAAACCACCAGTGTAGGGATGATCTTTATCCCCGGCAAGGTCAGTGATTTTGCCGTCTACAACTGTGGCCACCACACCGCAGCTGTCCGGACAATCAAGTGGACAGATACTTTTTTTTAATTCAGCTCTTTTCATTGTCCCCCCTTATCAACTAACCCGAATAAATCGGAATTTTAAAATGCCTGGATAAGTGCCATTGAAGCAAATTCAAACATACAATTTTAAGCAACCTTTTCCAGTTTTTTATTTTTTCTTACAAAATTCTGGAGTAAGGCACTAAAAAAGCCCCTGCCGCATTCACGCAACAGGGGCTTATCAGATTGTATGGTTAGAAAAAGAACTGATATTATGCTGCCGACACGTTAGCCGATAAATGCCTGACCGTCATACAGATAGCGTTTAATTTTATGTGTCGCTGTCTTTATAAAAGGCTCCCGTCTCTCAAAGACTTTGCCCAGTCTGGATGATCTGGAGAGTTGAGCATTGATCTCTTTCTGGATATTATCCAAAAGGTTTTCCATATAAGCACGTCTTTCAGCCTGAGAGCTTCCCGCAGTCTGTTCATCGATAAATTCATAATCGGGATAAATCCAGGCCTCCAGCCTACCGCTGTTTTCAACGACCAGACTCTCTACAACCCAGTTAAACGCGTTAATTTTATGCTCTATGGCCTCAGGATAAATATTTTCCCCATTGGCCATTATTATTATATTTTTAGACCTGCCGCACACATGCAGATTTCCCCTGTCATCAAAAACCCCGAGATCTCCAGTCGCCAGCCAGCCGTCACTGCCGAGCACTGCAGCAGTCGCCTCCTCATCACTGTAGTAACCTTTCATCACATTTGCCCCGCGGACATATATCTCTCCAATCCCGGTCTCCGCATCAGGTTCGACTATTTTCACATCAACACCGGAAAGAGGTTTACCGGTTGAACCGATGGTAATAGTTTTATCACCCGCAGGTCCACCGGCGATAAGCGGGGAAGATTCCGTCATACCATAACCGATCAGGTAGGGAAATCCGGCCTCACTGAGAAATCTTTCCACTTCCGGGTTAAGTGCGGCTCCGCCAATTCCCATCAGGGCCAGCCTGCCTCCAAAAAATTGCAATAATTTCTTACCAATACGCCGGTAAATAAATTTTCTGCCCAAATTTGTTTTACAGAGAAAACGCAGCAGCCAGCTCTTCTCTATCTGGGGCAATACTCGTTTTTTATAAATTTTCTCAAGAACCAGAGGTACCGCAAACATCACATATGGACGCTCATGGCCGCATAATTTCTGCAAAATAGCCGGTGTCGGTGTTTTCCCGGCATAGGCAATACGACAGCCGTAAAGCAGGGGAAGAATAAAGCCACAGGTAAATTCATAGGTATGGGACATGGGAAGGATGGACAGCCAGGCAGCATCATCCCGTCTTATCTCCATCAGACCGGAAGCGGCATAGGCATTTGAGGTGAGGTTTTTATGGCTCAGCATCACCGCCTTGGAATAGCCGGATGTCCCTGAAGTGTAGAGGATAGACGCAATATCATCCTCTTCAACCAGAGGAAAGACAATATCCTCAGTGCTGCTTTTTAAAAAGGAGACAGTCTCCCTGACATAATCTGTAAAAGGGGTTACGGAAATAACCCCATCGTTCCCTTCATAATCATCCAGTGTTATTACCGGTCCCTTCAGTTCCCAGCTCAACTCATATACTTTTTCGATCAACCGCTGGGTAGTAAAAAGAATCCTGACCTGCATTTCACTGAGTATGTGATGCACGTCACTCTCCGGCAAATCCGGTAAAATAGGTACAGCTATGGCGCCCAGACGCACTATAGCCAGATAGGCAATTCCCCAATTAGGGGAATTTTCACCAAGAACAGCAACATGGTCCCCTTTTTTGATGCCTTCGTTCCTCAAACATACCGCCAGAGCAATTATCTGTTCATACAGCTCCTGATAGGTAAGAGGCTCTTCCATCGCCATACCAATGGCAGGCTTGTCCTTAAATTTAGAGCAACTGGAATCAATTATGTAGTTGAGGGTCATACCAACTTCAGCACCTAAAACCATAAACCACCCCTGTCACAGAACCACCAGATATCACGGGATCTCTGCATATTTCTCTTCCACACCATATCAAAAAAACCTCATCTCTCTTCATCTCCGCCTGCAAGCAGTTCTGCCACCGCTTCAGTAATAGATTCAAGGGAAAAAGGTTTCGTTATCGTTACAATTCCATCAAGATATCCTGCAACAGCGAGATAGCGCTCCTTGGAAATAGTCCCGCCCCCTGACATGGCGATAACGGCCAGATCAGGGCTTTCCTGCCGCAGAGCGAGTATTGTCTGCAGACCATCTTTTCCCGGCATCACCATATCCGTAACTACAAGATCGAATGGATTTTGAGCAAACAACTCTATCCCTTCATCACCACTGGCAGCAGTGACCACCTCATATCCTTCCAGCTCAAGAATTTTGCAGAGCACTTCAAGGACTATCTGTTCATCATCGATTATAAGAATACGTTTCACTCTATTCACTCAAATTGGTTCAGTTTAATAGACAAACACAACCTGTCTTATACGCTACTTTGTAGCTTTTTCAAACCAAAATCAAGCTTTGTTTCGGGGATAGACTATTTGGCGAATGTGACAATCCTGAAAATCAGAAAGGGTATAACAGCTGAACCCTGCTGACAGTCAAAGTCAAAGCACCATAGTCTTCCTCCACCAGTCCCGTGAGAATATACGGCTTTCCCCAGGCCAGAATATGCTCATAACGTCTATACACTCTCGGGAAAAAAGTGGTTTCAAAAATATCTGTTTCGTCTTCAAAGGTTAAAAACTCCATCACTTCGCCGGTGCTGGTCGACACCAGTTTGCTGCTGAGCAGAAAAGCCGCTACTTTTACCTGCCGTCCTCTGTGATCAGCAAAATTACACCCCTTCACCAGCCCTCTACTGCGATGGGTTAAAAACTGCAGAGGATGGATGTCACAGAGAAAACCGAGAACCCTGAACTCATTTCTCAATCGGGTCCGTCTATCCGGGGGAGTAAGGGAAGGCGGCTGAGGCAAAGTGATGCCAAACAGGGAATGGCGGGAGGCATTCTGCCCTGCGCGCCGATAGCTGGCCCACTGCCAGAGCAGGGCAGACCTGTTTCCGGCGGCACCCAAATCATTCAAATCATCCAGCCCTCCCGCATGAATAAGAGCACATGCCTCGTTATCCGCAGGCTTTGTGCGCCTGAAAAAATCTTCAATATCGGAAAATTCTCTTTTTTTACGTTCTTCCACGAGGCGGTGTTGAAAAGATTGTGACAGCCCCTTCACGGCCTGCAACCCAACCCGGACAGATGACTCTTCTCCGGTCCAGAATATCTGACTCTTTTTCACACTGGGATGATGAATTTTCAACCCCACTCTTTTTGCTTCGGAGACATAGGCAAAAGTTGAGTAATAACCGCCCTGATTAGAGATCACTGCGGCCATGAATTCTGCAGGAAAATGTCTCTTCAGGTATGCGGCCTGGTATGATACCCGGGCGTAAGAGGCGGAGTGCGGCTTACAGAAAGAATATCCATCAAAGCTCATCATCATCTGCCACATTCGCTCAATTTCATCCTTTTCAATCCCTTTGCCGGTACAACCGGCAAAAAAACGTTCCCTGTAGTTCTCCAGCCTGAGTTTTTTATCCTTTTTGGACAGGATCTTGCGCAATCCGTCGGCCTGGCTGTGGCTGAACCCGGCCAGGGCCACTGCCACCCTGGAAACATCTTCCTGATAGACCATCAAACCATATGTCTCATCAAGCACATCTCCCACCATCGGAGATAATGACTGCCAGCTGCCTCCACGCAGGCGTCGTACATACTCTCTGACAAATTCATTAGCCGCAGGCCGGATAATAGACGACTGAATGACCAGCTGTTCGTAATCCCCACTGCCGGCTTTCTTCTGCAGCAGTCGCATGGCCGGGCTTTCGATATAAAAGCAGCCCATGGTCGCCCCTTCAGCAACGATAAGTTTTGTCGCAGCATCATCTTCAGGCTGCCATAGTGTTTCGACGGGGGCTCCGACACGTCCGGCCACAGCATGAAGGCAGTCCCGGATAACCCCCAGACTCCTGTTTCCCAAAATATCAATTTTAACCAGTCCCGCTTCCTCTGCCCCCTCTTTTTCCCACTGAATAATCGGTACTCCTTTGCGGGAACGCTCCACAGGAACATAACAGCTTAGAGGATCTGGTGTGATCACAACTCCACCGGGGTGCACAGAAAGGTGACGCGGTACTCCTATCAGTTTTCCGGCAAGGTCCATTACCTCCGGCCAGGGTGGCAAAAGATGTTCAGAATAGTGAGAATTCCTCCCTGTTCTCTCTGATATCTCATGCTCCGACAGACCAAAGGCTCTG
>JAFDME010000068.1 GCA_019306075.1 Deltaproteobacteria bacterium
CCATGTGCAAAAAAATTGAGGCTGCTGGTATTGAATTTATTCCAGTTTCCGCAGAAGAACTTGTCGGTAATGTCCTGGCCAATACCCTTATTGATAAGGAGAGTGGAGAGCCTTTTATCCTCTGTAACAGTGAAATCACTGAGACGACCCTCGAAACCCTGGAACAGGCAGGAGTAAACGAATTTAAGATTCTTCATATAGACGGTATCAATTATTCTGAATCCTTCAGCAAGACGCTTTCTCTGGATAAGGCAAAGAACCATGAAGAGGCGCTTCTCGAAATCTATCGGCGGCTGAGACCTTCGAGTCCTCCAACGCTTGAAGTTGCTGAGACATTTTTTGAAAATCTCTTTTTTAATCAGGATCTCTATGACCTTTCTGTAGTTGGCAGGTATAAGATTAACGCTAAACTCGGTCTTGACATAGATATCGACCACCGCGCCCTGACCCGTGAGGATATAGTCCACGCTGTTCGTCATCTGGTGCGGCTTAAAGACTCACAGGGCGGGATAGACGATATTGATCACCTCGGCAACAGGCGCGTGAGGACGGTTGGTGAGCTGGTTGAGAATCAGTACCGTATGGGACTGGTCCGTATGGAGAGGGCGATCAAAGAGAGGATGACTCTTCAGGATGTTGAGACGCTGATGCCCCATGATCTGGTTAACCAGAAGCCGATTTCTGCTGCAATTAAAGAGTTTTTTGGTACCAGTCAGCTGTCACAGTTTATGGATCAGACCAATCCCCTTTCTGAGGTGACACATAAACGCAGGTTGAGCGCACTTGGACCTGGAGGTTTGTCAAGAGAGAGAGCCGGTTTTGAGGTAAGGGATGTACATCCCACACACTATGGTCGAATCTGTCCCGTTGAAACTCCTGAGGGGCCGAATATCGGACTGATTGTCTCCCTTGCCACTTACGCGAGGGTTAATCCATACGGTTTTATCGAATCTCCCTACAGAAAAGTTGACGATAGAATAGTTTCGTCAGAAGTTAAATATCTGAGTGCATTACAGGAACAGAACCAGATTATTGCCCCGGCTTTGACCGAGGTTGACGACAATAAAAGAATTGTTGCAGATAGTCTGATCACAAGGGAGGAGGGGGAAGTTTTATCTTACAGTTCCGACAGGGTGACCTATATGGATATTGCTCCCAACCAGATGATCAGCGTTGCAGCTTCACTGGTCCCGTTTCTTGAGAATGATGACGCCAACCGTGCTCTTATGGGGTCAAATATGCAGCGTCAGGCTGTTCCTCTGCTGAAAACCTCCGCTCCGCTGGTGGGGACAGGGATGGAGAGCTATGTTGCTCAGGATTCAGGCGCCTGTCTGATGAGCGCAGGAAACGGAGTAATCGAGGAGGCAGATTCTAACCGCGTAGTGGTCAGGTATGAAGAACCGGGGACAGACGGGTATGATACCGGAGTTGCTGTTTACAGACTGCAGAAGTACAAGAAATCAAACCAGAATACCTGTTTTAATCAAATCCCTCTTGTAGAACCGGGGACAAGGGTCAAAAAAGGTACAGTGCTTGCTGATGGACCCTCCTGTGAACAGGGAGAGATTGCCATCGGTAAAAATGTAACCATCGCCTTTATGCCCTGGCGGGGATTCAACTTTGAGGATTCTATTCTCGTTAATGAGAGGTTGCTTAAAGAGGATGTATACACCTCTGTCCATATAGAAGTTTTTGAGACTATGGCAAGGGATACCAAGCTGGGTAAAGAGGAGATTACCAGAGATATACCAAATGTCAGTGAGGAAACTCTAAGGAATCTTGATGATTCCGGCATTGTACGTATTGGTGCGGAATTGAAGCCTGGTGACACTCTTGTCGGTAAGGTTACCCCTAAGGGAGAAACTGTTCTTTCCCCGGAGGAAAAACTGCTTCGGGCAATTTTTGGTGAAAAGGCTCAGGATGTGAAGGATTCATCTCTTCGCGTGCCTCCCGGAGTGAGCGGAGTTGTTATTGATGCCAAGGTTTTTTCCCGAAAAGGTGTGGATAAGGATGAACGTTCCCTGATGATTGAAGACCTTGAGGTTGAAAAGCCCAACCAGGACAAACTGGATGAGCTGCAGAGTCTCAAGAGAGGAGTGTGCCGTGAGATTGGAGATATTGTCGATGGCCGCACTGCTAAAAAAGATATTCTGGACGGCAAGGGACAGCTGGTTGTTAAACTTGGTAAGAAAATTAGCACCGATCATGCCCTGTCTATAGGCTTTGAAAATCTCCGTACTATGGAATTCTCGGAAAAGGCCAAATACGGGGAGAGGATTGAAGAGGTCTATCAGCTATACGAGAGGCAGTCCACGCTGATTAAAGAGCGTTATGAAGGCATCATTGAGAGAATGACGAAGGGTGATGACCTGCCTCCAGGTGTGGTGAAGATGGTTAAGGTGTATGTGGCCACAAAAAGGAAACTCTCTGTCGGCGATAAAATGGCCGGCAGGCATGGTAACAAAGGTGTTGTTTCCCGGCTGTTGCCAGAAGAGGATATGCCGTTTTTTCAGGACGGTACTACCGTTGATATAGTTCTTAATCCTCTGGGCGTACCTTCCCGTATGAATGTTGGTCAGGTTCTTGAAGTTCACCTTGGCTTTGCTGCAAAAAAACTTGGGGAACAGCTGGAGGCTTTTGCCAATGCTCATGCTGTAGATGAGATCAGGAAAAAATTGCAGGCTGTATACTCTAAAGAGGAATATGAGGCGATAATCGACGGAAAAAATGATGAAGAACTGATCGGCTGGGCCAGAAGACATCGAAATGGGCTGCATATGGCCACTCCTGTTTTTGACAGTGCCCCTGAGTCAGCTATTCGCCAGCTGCTTGTAGAAGGTGGTGTTGATGAGGTCGGTCAGAGCCAGCTGTATGACGGACTGACGGGTGAACCGTTTGCCAACAGGGTTACAGTAGGTGTGATGTATATGCTGAAGCTGCATCATCTTGTAGACAATAAAATTCATGCCCGGTCCACCGGGCCATATTCCCTCGTTACCCAGCAGCCGCTTGGAGGTAAAGCACAATTTGGTGGTCAGCGGCTTGGTGAGATGGAAGTGTGGGCTATGGAGGCCTACGGTGCTGCCTATACCCTGAAAGAGTTCCTTACGGTTAAATCCGATGATGTTGAGGGGCGTACCACCATGTATGAGCGTATAGTGAAAGGTGATAATTTTCTGACTACCGGTTTGCCGGAATCTTTCAATGTGCTGGTGAAGGAACTTCAGGCTCTTTGTCTGAATATGGAACTTATTGAGGAATAAGCGTTAGATCCCCGGGATGCTTACAGGGATCTTTTATATATTACCCCGGAGTTTTGCAAGATCTCTTCAACACCACGAATGGTAGCTGGTGCTGTTGGTATCTTATAGCGTAAGGGAGAGGTGATTTTGTGGAAGAGCTATTTAATTTTTTTCAAAAACCGAAAGCCCCAGTAGCATTTAAAAATGTAAAGATATCCCTTGCTTCCCCTGAGAAAATCATGGAATGGACCCATGGTGAAGTGAAGAAGCCGGAGACTATCAACTATAGAACCTTCAAGCCCGAGCGGGATGGCCTCTTCTGTGCCAAGATTTTTGGTCCTGTAAAGGATTTTGAATGTAACTGCGGTAAATATAAGCGTATGAAGCATCGCGGAGTTGTCTGTGAAAAATGCGGTGTTGAAGTTATTCAATCAAAGGTTCGCCGGGAACGACTGGGTCATATCAAGCTCGCTGCACCGGTAGCCCATATCTGGTTTCTGAAAAGTCTGCCAAGCAAAATTGGTGCTGTTCTCGATATGACCCTGAAACAGCTTGAGAAGATACTCTATTTTGAACAATATGCTGTTATTGAGTCAGAAGAGGAGAGCCTGCCGGTCGGCACACTGCTGACGGAGGAAAAATATAGAACAGCCCGGGAAGATTTCCCGGCAAAGTTTAAAGTAGGCATTGGCGCTGAGGCTATCAGAGAACTTCTCGCCTCAAAAAAGCTGGTGGAGCTTTCCCTGCAGTTGCGTGAAGAGATGGCCAATACCAATTCCAAGACCAAAAGACAGAAGCTTGGCAAACGTCTTTTTGTCATAGAGGCATTCAGAGATTCAGGCAACCAGCCGGAATGGATGATCCTTCAGGTTATCCCCGTGCTGCCGCCGGATCTCCGGCCACTGGTTCCCCTTGAAGGCGGCCGTTTTGCAACTTCTGATCTGAATGATTTGTACAGACGGGTGATTAACCGTAACAACAGGCTTAAGAGATTACTGGAACTCGATGCACCCGATATCATTATCCGTAATGAGAAAAGAATGTTGCAGGAAGCTGTGGATGTCCTGTTTGATAACGGCAGGCGCGGCAGGGTTATAACCGGAGGAAACAAGAGGCCTCTCAAGTCACTGTCTGATATGCTCAAAGGTAAGCAGGGTCGTTTCAGGCAGAATCTCCTGGGAAAACGGGTTGATTACTCTGGTCGTTCAGTCATTGTTGTGGGACCACATCTTCGTTTGCATCAGTGCGGTATCCCGAAGCAAATGGCTCTTGAGCTGTTCAAGCCCTTTATCTATAATAAACTTGAGCGGAAAGGGTATGTGACCACCATCAAGAGTGGTCGTAAAATGGTGGAGAAAGGTGCTAAAGAGGTATGGGATGTGCTGGATGAGGTTGTTACGGAATATCCGGTCATTTTAAACCGTGCGCCCACCCTGCATCGACTTGGAATGCAGGCTTTTGAAGCGGTGCTTATCGAGGGTAAGGCGATTCAGCTTCACCCCCTGGTCTGCATGGCATTTAACGCCGATTTCGACGGCGACCAGATGGCGGTTCATGTGCCCCTGTCGGTTGAAGCCCAGGTTGAAGCCAGGGTTTTGATGATGTCCACTAATAATATTCTCTCGCCGGCCAATGGCGAGCCGGTGATTATTCCATCTCAGGATATTGTGCTCGGGCTCTACTATATGACCCGTGACCGTCTCAATGTAGCCGGTGAGGGGAAGGTTTTTTCCTCCGACGAAGAGGCTATAATTGCTTATGATTACGGTGTAGTACATCTTCAGGCAAATATAAGGGTCAGGAGAAATGGTGAGCTGGTCGACACAACTGTTGGCAGGCTGCTCCTTGGTCAGCTTCTCCCTGAGAAAGTCAGGTTTGAGAAAGTTAATCAGGTGATGACCAAAAAAGCTCTGGCCGGACTGATCGATCATACATATAGAAACGCCGGTACAAAAGAGACGGTTATTCTCGCCGACAGGTTAAAGGATATTGGTTATGAGTATGCAACCAGGGCCGGTATCTCAATATGCATTAATGATATGAAAATCCCTCTTGGCAAGGAAGAGTATGTTGAGAAGGCCGAAGGGGATGTTTTTGATGTCGAACAGCAGTATACGGACGGTCTTATAACCTCCGGTGAGAAATATAATAAGGTTGTGGATATCTGGTCCAAGGTTACAGAAGATGTGGCTACTGCCATGATGGATGAAATCAAGGTTGATTATTTTCTTGACAAGGATGGCAATCGTGTTGAGGGCCCAAGTTTTAATTCAATTTTTATAATGGCGGATTCCGGTGCTCGTGGTTCCAGAGATCAGATCAGGCAGCTGGCCGGTATGCGTGGCCTGATGGCCAAGCCGTCAGGGGCAATTATTGAGACTCCGATCAAGGCTAATTTCCGGGAAGGGCTCGGGGTGCTTGAATATTTCATTTCCACCCATGGTGCTCGAAAAGGACTGGCGGATACGGCGCTCAAAACAGCGAACTCCGGTTACCTGACAAGGAGACTGGTGGATGTGGCCCAGGAGTCAACTATTGTCGAAAAAGATTGTAAAACGATAGATGGTATGCTGGCCGAACCGCTGATGGATGGTGGCGAGATAATCGTTCCTCTGGGTGACAGGATACTTGGAAGGGTTACTCTGGAAGACGTGGTGGATCCGTTTAACGATAGTGTGATTGTTAAAGCCGGAGAGGAAATAACCGAGGAAATAGTCGACCTGATTACGGAGACAGGTATTGACAAGGTTTTGATCCGCTCTGTGCTCAGCTGTCGTGCCAAACGTGGAGTCTGTGCAGCATGCTATGGCCGTGATCTTGGCCGCGGCCATATGGTCAACATCGGTGAGGCGGTCGGTGTGATTGCCGCTCAGTCAATTGGTGAACCGGGTACTCAACTTACCATGCGTACCTTCCATGTGGGAGGGACTGCAAGCAGATCAGTCGAGCAGGCGGAGCTGCAGACAAACATAGGTGGAGAAGTCATGTTTTCCAACCTTCACTCTGTTGAGAATGCTGAAGGGACCAGGGTTGTAATGAACCGGAATGCCGAGGTGGTCGTCAAGGATGAACTCGGCAGGGAGAGGGAGCGGTTTAAAGTCAACTATGGTGCACAGCTTCTTGTCAAAGAAGGTGATGTTGTAGAGAGGGACACTATTCTTGCAGATTGGGATGCTTATACTATTCCGATTGTAGCGGAGGTGGAAGGAACTATCAAGTTTGGTGATGTGATTGAGGGTGTGACTATGCAGGAAAAGGTCGACCCCGTTACAGGCCGGGCATCTATGGTGATTGTCCATCCGACAGGATCTGCTCAGCTCAATCCCCGTGTTTCTGTGAAGAATGAACGAGGCAAGACCATTAAAATTCCGGATTCTGAGGCATTCGCCAGGTACAGCCTGCCGGTTGGCTCCATTATTTCGGTGAATGAGGGCGATATTATTCAATCCGGAACCATTGTCGGTAAGATTCCAAGAGAGACGACAAAAACCAAGGATATCACTGGTGGTCTGCCGAGGGTTGCTGAGCTTTTTGAGGTCAGAAAGCCAAAAGATCCGGCAATTATTACTAAAATTGACGGTAAGGTCAGTTTCGGCAAGGAGCTGAAGGGTAAGAGGAGAGTTGTGGTTACTCCTGAATATGGAGACCCTCAGGAATATCTGGTGCCAAAGGCGAAACATACCATCGTTCATGAGGGTGACTATGTTCAGGCAGGGGAGCCGCTTATGGAAGGGACCATAGTTCCAAATGATATTCTTTCCGTTCTCGGAGTTAAAGAGCTTGCCAAGTTTCTGGTCAATGAGATTCAGGAGGTCTATCGACTCCAGGGTGTAAAGATTAATGATAAGCATATTGAAGTAATTGTCCGTCAGATGCTCAAGCGTGTAATGATAACTTCTGTTGGGGATTCCAGATTTATGATCGGTCAGCAAGTTGAGTGGTGGAAGTTTGAGGAGGAACGTGACCGGCTGATTGCAGAGGGTAAACAGCCGGGAGCGGCAGAGCCTCTCCTTCTTGGTGTCACTAAAGCTTCACTTTCGACTGAGAGTTTTATCTCCGCAGCGTCTTTTCAGGAGACGACCAAAGTGTTGACTAACGCGGCAATGGCGGGAAAAGTTGATCAACTGGCTGGGCTGAAAGAGAATGTAATTATGGGCAGGCTTATTTCCGCCGGTACCGGACTCAGCGAAAATTAGTAGAGCTTTTTAATCCCATTGCCAAAGCAAGAGTAAGGTAGGGGAATATTCGATATCTCCAAGTCTTTTTTCTTGACAGTGTGTTGGCTTTGGGTTAAAAATGATCTTTTTCGTGTTTATGACATGTTGTTTGATCTGCACCGGGATTGAGGTGTCTCATTTTGGATCTTTTCTTATAAGGAACCGGAAATTAAAGAGTGCATCTTGAGGATTTATGCTTATGATTTTCAGCCGGAAGAAGTGGCTGACGGAGCACGATCATCAATTTAACAGGTTTTGCAAAACAGGAGCAGTTAAGGTAATGCCGACAATTAACCAACTCGTAAGGTTTGGAAGGAAAAAGTCTGTTAAGAAGACGAATACTCCTGCCTTGAAAGGATCGCCTCAGAAGAGGGGCGTCTGTGTAAGGGTATATACCACAACACCCAAAAAGCCGAATTCTGCGCTGCGAAAGGTAGCGAGAGTCAGGTTGACTAATGGTATTGAGGTCACCTCATATATTCCGGGTATCGGTCATAATCTTCAGGAGCATTCTGTGATTATGATTCGAGGTGGCAGGGTAAAGGATCTGCCCGGTGTACGTTATCATGTGATTAGGGGTACGCTTGACACGTTAGGTGTTTCTGATAGACGTCAAGGTCGTTCAAAATATGGAGCCAAACGGCCATCCTAACAGGATGTGTTGTATTGAGAGAGGTTTTAGGTAATGTCCCGAAGAAGAAGTGCTGAAAAGCGACATATTGATCCGGATCCCAGATTTAACAGTTTACTGGTGAGCAAGTTTACCAATGGTCTGATGGAAAGAGGGAAGAAGACGGTGGCCCAGAGGATTTTTTATACCGCAATGGATATTGTAGCCGAGCGGGTAAAAGATGAAGATCCGTTAACGGTTTTCGAAGAGGCTATGGGTAATGTCAGGCCACGCGTCGAGGTGAAATCACGTCGGGTGGGTGGTGCGACATACCAGGTGCCGATTGAAGTTCGCCAGACCAGGAGAAATGCTCTTGCGATACGGTGGATTATTGATTTCTCCCGGTCAAAATCCGGGAAATCAATGTCGGAAAAACTGGCTGCTGAACTGGTAGATGCATACAATAAGCGTGGTGCGTCGGTGAAGAAAAAAGACGATACGCATCGTATGGCCGAGGCGAACAAGGCCTTCGCGCATTACCGCTGGTAACATGTCTCTGTTGTCGAGTTGCCATTCTGAGGATGAGCTGGTTTTATTTTTGCTCAGGGAGTAACCCATGGCAGGCAGCAGTGCAAATGATTTGTCGGATGTGCGCAATATCGGCATTATGGCCCATATTGATGCAGGGAAAACGACTACTACAGAACGAATACTCTATTATACCGGTCGGTCGTATAAGATCGGTGAAGTTCATGATGGTACGGCTGTCATGGATTGGATGGAACAGGAGCAGGAGCGGGGTATCACCATCACCTCCGCAGCAACTACCTGTTATTGGACTGGTAAGAAGATTAACATCATTGATACACCGGGTCATGTCGACTTCACTGTTGAGGTTGAGAGGTCACTCAGGGTACTTGATGGAGCAATAGCGGTTTTTTGTGCTGTTGGCGGGGTTGAGCCGCAGTCAGAGACCGTATGGAGGCAGGCAGATAAGTATGCCATACCCCGTGTTGCTTTTGTGAACAAGATGGATCGCGTTGGTGCTGATTTCAGCAGAAGCGTGACAATGATTGCCGAAAGGCTTGGAGCGAATCCTGTTCCAATACAGATTCCCTTTGGCAGAGAGGCTGAGTTTGCCGGAGTAATTGACCTTATTGAGGGTAAGTTACTGCAGTTCAGTGAAGAGTCTTTCGGCCAGGAAATTGAAGAACTGGAAATTCCTACCGATTACAGAGAAATATTCACGGCCGCACGAATGGTACTCCTCGAGAAGTTGGCCGACTTCGATGAGGATATCATGGAAAAATATCTGGAAGATGCAGTTGTATCCGCTACGGAGATTTACGACGCACTCAGAAAGGCGACGATTGGGTTGGAGATTGTACCTGTACTCTGCGGCAGTGCTTTTAAGAACAAAGGTATTCAACCGTTGCTTGATAGTGTTGTCAGGTACCTTCCCTCACCCCTTGATGTAAAAAATATTGAGGGAGTCGGGAAGGACGGGGAGCTCAGTTCACGGCGGACTGACTCTGCGGAGAAATTTTCCGGCCTTGTTTTTAAGTTGATGTCTGACACGTTTGTTGAGAACCTGGCGTTTTTGAGAGTTTATTCCGGCCGGATCTCAGTAGGTGACAAGGTTTTCAATCCTGTTAAAAAAAAGCAGGAAAAGATATCCAAGTTACTGAAACTTCATGCTAACAAGCGAGAAGAGGTTGACACAATAAGCGCTGGCGATATTGGAGCTGTGGTTGGGCTTAAGTTTACCACGACGGGGGATACACTTTGCAGTAAAGGGGATTATCTTGTCCTTGAGAGTATGGATTTTCCCGATCCGGTAATTGGTGTTGCCATAGAACCAAAGAGCAAGGCCGAAGAAAAAAAACTGACTGAAACCCTAAACAAGATTGCCCTGGAAGATCCTTCGTTTACGATCAGCAGGAATGAGGATACGGGGCAGACAATCATTTCCGGGATGGGAGAACTTCACCTGGAAATAATTGTAGATCGTCTGCTTAATGAATTTAAGGTTTCTGCGAAAGTTGGAACGCCCCAGGTCGCCTACAAAGAGACGATTGGCCGGGTCTGTAAAGGCGAAGGTAAGTTTGACCAGTTAACCGGGGCAAAAGGGCAGTACGGGCATGTTGTGATTGAAGTTGCTCCTGCCAAGAGGGGGAGCGGTTTTACATTTAACAACTCCGTCGATGAAAATCAGGTGCCTGGCCAGTTTCTCTCGGCCATAGAAAAAGGAATTTCTGACTCTCTTGATTCAGGTCCGCTGATTGGTTATCCCCTTACAGATCTTACAGTAAGTCTGATCGGTGGCTCGTATCACGATGAAGAGTCGACAGAGATGGCATTTGGAATCTCCGCGGCCATGGCTATCAGGAGAGCTTCCTCGGAGGCGAATCCAAAGTTGCTTGAGCCCGTTATGAGCCTTGAAGTAGTCACCCCCGAGGAGTATGTGGGTGATGTGATTTCTGATCTCAACTCGAAAAGAGGGAAGATCATTGGGGTGGAGGCTGAAGGGGATCTTCAGATAATGAAGGCTCGTGTTCCCCTTGCTGAAATGTTTGGTTATTCAACGTCTCTGAGGTCTTCGACCCAGGGCCGGGCAACCTTTACCATGCAGTTTTTTGAGTATGATGCAGTACCTGCTTCAAGGGCAGACAATATAATAAAAAAAATCAGAGGAATTTGAGTTCAACCATATTGAGGAATTATCATGGCAAAAGAAAAATTTGAAAGGACTAAACCGCATGTCAATGTGGGAACTATTGGTCATATCGATCACGGCAAGACAACCTTGACAGCAGCAATTACACGGGTTTTATCTTTAAAGGGTATGGCATCATTCACAGATTTCAGCGAAATCGATAAAGCACCCGAAGAAAAAGAAAGAGGGATAACAATAGCCACTGCGCATGTTGAATATGAGACAGAAAACCGTCATTACGCGCACGTAGACTGTCCTGGACATGCTGACTATATTAAAAACATGATCACTGGGGCAGCTCAGATGGACGGAGCTATTCTTGTGGTTGCTGCCACCGACGGTGCGATGCCCCAGACCAGAGAGCACATACTGCTTGCCCGTCAGGTCGGTGTTCCTGCTATTGTAGTCTTCCTCAATAAGTGTGACATGGTTGACGATGATGAGCTGATAGAACTTGTAGATATGGAGTTGCGTGAACTTCTCGATAAGTATGAATTCCCCGGAGACGATATTCCTTTTGTTCAGGGATCTGCACTGCAGGCCCTTGAAAACCCTGACGATCCTGAGAAATCAAAATGTATATGGGACCTGATGGAGGCTATCGATACATATATTCCCGAGCCGAAGCGTGATGTAGATCAGCCTTTTCTTATGCCGGTTGAGGATGTTTTCTCAATCTCCGGCAGGGGTACGGTTGCAACCGGACGTGTTGAAAGGGGTGTTGTTCATGTCGGGGATGAGGTTGAGATCGTAGGTATTAAAGAGACACAAAAAACAACCTGTACCGGAGTTGAGATGTTTCGAAAACTCCTTGACGAAGGTCGCGCCGGTGATAATATTGGCGCTTTACTTCGTGGTGTTAAGCGTGAAGAGATTGAAAGGGGCCAGGTTCTTGCTGCTCCCAAGTCAATCAATCCCCATACCAAGTTCAAGGCTGAGTGTTATATTCTCGGTAAGGATGAGGGTGGACGACACACACCATTTTTTAACGGGTACCGTCCCCAGTTCTATTTCAGAACCACGGATGTAACTGGCGTTGTCAGTCTTGCTGAGGGTGTGGAAATGGTAATGCCGGGAGATAATATTGCAGCAGATGTCGAGTTGATCACGCCTATTGCCATGGATGCTGGATTACGATTTGCAATTCGTGAAGGTGGACGGACGGTCGGTGCTGGCGTCATCAGTGAAATTTTATAAAAAAGGTGCGTAATGATACCTACAGAAAAAATTCGTATCCGCTTGAAAGCGTACGACCATAAACTGCTGGACCAGTCAACTTCTGAGATAGTTGAAACTGCCAGAAGGACCGGATCAGCAGTAGCCGGGCCAATTCCGCTGCCCACATCTGTGAACAAAGTTTGTGTTCTTCGTTCACCTCATGTGGATAAGAAATCGCGGGAACAGTTTGAAATGAGGACCCATCGCCGCCTGCTCGATATTCTTGAGCCTACTCAGCAGACCATCGACTTGTTGATGAAGCTGGAGCTCTCCGCGGGTGTAGATGTTGAAATTAAGCTGCCTTAGCCGGCGACCATATCAATTGTAAATTGAAGTATCGGGTAGAATA
>JAFDME010000069.1 GCA_019306075.1 Deltaproteobacteria bacterium
GTCTTTTAGAGCTTGTACGGCAATTTCAATGGTACCGTACCCTGTCATGATTACAGTGGTGATGGTGGAGTCGAGGTCCGCAATTTTCTTCAGCAGTTCGAGACCGTCCAGATCGGGCATCTTTATATCAGTCAGTACCACATCGGGCTGCCATGAATTTGCAATCTGCAGGGCTTGTGTTGCTGAACTAGCCAGTTCAACGCTGCAGCTGCAGCTTCTGGAGATAACCTTTTTTAAAAGAATCAGGATATCCTCCTCATCATCTACAATGAGAACCCTTTTTTTCAGTTGTTCATCTTTTTTCATGCTATTTGCTTGATAATTGATACTGCTGCTAAAGCTCAGAATAGAGGCAGGCAGAGAATCCTGAATTTTCGCCTGTTCTTTCCAGGAGGTCGTTACGGTTCTCTATACCATGAAAAGAGAAAATTGACGATAATCCAGGAAGTGTGTAGCCTCTATTCTTTTGTTGCGGCCATCAGGTGGAAATATGTCTGGATAAATTTTCCGGAAACGGTATCGATAAGTGAGGCGGAGATACCCGGGCCGCGGGGGAGCTGACCTGCGAGAACCAGAAAGGTCTCGTTAGACAGCCTGTTGAGTTCAGCCATGACAGATTCCAGAAAGAGTGGTTCTATTCCTGCGTTGCCATTGGATCTGCAGCGGATTGGCCTGGCGTCATAGAGAATGCAGGAGCCATCTATTGAAAGAGGACAGAGCAGAGAGCCTCTGATATTTATTTCCGGTAGACCGCCGGGTTGTCTCGGTGCCAGGCATTTCAGACCGGCCTCAAGTTTCATCTGGCAGTCCAGTGCCCTTTCAATTGCACTGTTCCTGGCGCTGGCTGTAAGCAGACGATTCAGACTGTCATTAAGATAGAGTGCCTCCAGAAGCGGAATATAAAAAGATGTGTGACAGCAGTGATCATCGTTGTTGCCGCATATCTTTTTCGTCCCATTTTCCGTCATCTTAGAATCAACAGCTGCTGCAAGATTTTGATATTCCTTGAAAAAAGGAGACAAGTCGTCGGGGCGGTCATGGGCGACCTTTGGTAATTGCAATGAAAGAACGCCCTGTTTTTTACTGTACTTTCGCAGCAGTTTCCACTGGCGGTATGTGGCGGGAACTGCCTTGGTTTTTTTCAGTTCCTTCTTTGTCCTTTTCATGCCGAGACCACGGCGAAGCAGGTACGCCGAGGTTATGGTGCCGGTGCGTCCCTGGCCAAATCTGCAGTGAACAAGGACTTTCTTTTTCAGATAGATGGCTTCATCCAGCCATTCAAGGCCCTTCTCCATTTCATCCATATCCGGAGCACATTCATCATTGATGGGCAGATAGTACACCTCAAAACCCGCCTGTTCCTCCAACTCATGGAGATCACTGTATTCATGGCAGAGATTAATGATTGCATTTATTCCCTGCTTTCGGATGGCATCAAAATCCTCGTAGGACATGGGAGCCCTTCCAACACCTAAGTTCTCGGTTATCCAGGTTATCACGTAGCTCATGGTAGTAGGTCCTGATCTGAAATGGTATCATCAAACTGAAAAAACTGACTAAGGTGTGAGGTCACTGAATCGCTATCTTTTAACTTCATATCCATTAATTTGGAGGTACCGAGCATTCTGCCCAGAGTAACCAGTCGCTGTGCCATCCGGTCCATATCCAACCCTTCAAGTCTGGCGTCCAGGAGGTCAGTTTTGCTGGTTACCTGAAAGCCTGTTCTGGAGAGGATTTCTTCAAGATATTTGAGCCTGAAAAATCTCCCCTCATCAGTGCCGCCCCCTCCCGCAAATCGGATTGAACAGTAGTTCTGTGTACTGTTTTCTCCACACAGGGCATCAACGATGGTGAAATGGTAGCCGAAGCGGATATTGAGGTTAAGATAATCATGACTGCATACGGCATAACTGGCTGACTCAGTCTTGTTTTTAAATGCAAAGCCATCGGTCATGGCGGCGTTGTCATATTCTTTCCAGTTGTAGTATTCGTGATCTCCCCATTTTACAGAGGGATGAGTAAGACCATACCAGAGAGCACGGAAGGGGATTGATTTAACCTGATCGATAGTAACTGTATCATCGGGTGATGATCCTCTGTTTTCATCGTCAACGGTTATCAGGTAGAGATCAAAAGGAAGGGAGGTCTCAAGCCGTTTCCTGTGTCCACGGCGGCTTCCTGATTTACCGATGGCAAACATTGCCTGAACGCTTTTTTCATGGGCATAGCGGATTATATCATGAAATGATCGGCACGATTCAGGAACAAACGAATCCGCTTCCGGATCAAGCATGTTGAGGGGGGTAATAAATTCGAGCACCGCCTGAAGCCTGCGGTAAAAGGGGTGATTGTTCTCGCTGGAGAATGGTTTACGAGGGGAGGATGGGAAGGTTTTGTCTATCCCCAGGTAGACATTTTGACTGTCGGCGTCAACCGTCACGCTTTCTCCTGGAGAAACTTTTTCTTTTATATCAGTTGCCTCAACTATGAGAGGGATTTCAAGCTCACGGCAGACAGTGGCAAAGTGGCTGGCCGCACTGCCTGTAGTGGAAATAACTGCACTGCAGGCGGATAGATAGATAATGAGTGATGCAGGAATAGCGTCAACGATCAGGATGGCATCTGGTGGCAGATCCGGCTGCTCTGTACCCGGCGATAGGAAACAGGCTGTGCCTGTCCCTCTTCCCTGGGCCGCGGTAACCCCGCCATGATAGAGAAGAGGCAGGGCCGGTTTCCCGGCTGTCCCTGGAGGGTCGGTCTTTGTTTGACGAAGAATGGTTCTTAAGGGCCGGCTCTGTAGAATAACAGGATCACCATCGCCAATGGCCCACTCAATGTCCTGTGGTGCACCGAAAAAGTCTTCAAGTCCTGTCGCGAGCCGGGCAAGTTTTTGGGCATCATCCGCATGGATTGGAGCGTCGGGAGCGGATTTGCCTTTCGGAGTAATATCATCTTTGTTAAAGCAGCTGAGATGAGGTCGAACCTTACCTCCGACAAGTTTTTCTCCCCCGCCCTTTACACTATGGATGCAGAGCGTATTTTCCTCTTCCCCTTTCGGGTCTGCGGTGTAGATGACTCCTGCAGCTCTGGCCTGAATCATTTCAATGATCAGCACGGCCATGGCCGCTTCTGTATCACTTATTCCTGCTGTGATTCTGTAGAGCAAAGCGCTGGGGCTGTATTTTGACGCAAGCACCTGCAGATAGCAGTGGTTTATATCCTCCGGGGCCACGTTCAGTATTGACTGGTACTGGCCGGCGAAGGAGTTAAACCCATCTTCACTGACTGCGCTGCTGCGTACCGCAAAGCGTGTTGGTGACTGGTCAGACAGGCCGGCAAGGAGATCATGACTGGATTTAAGGATAGCCCTATCCACCTCGGGCGGGATTTCAGCATCCATAATCATGGAGACGATTGCTTCGGATGTATTGCGTAGAGACTGGTTGTTTCCGGGATCCAGGTCCAGAAGGAGAGAGTCGATTTTCGGACGGAGATTATTGTGTGCGACAAGAGCGTTCCAGCTGTGAGTGGTTACCACAAATCCCGGTGGAACAGCACAGTCAAAATTCTGATATATCCGTGCCAGATTTTTTGCTTTGTTGCCCGTGACCCGGGTTGCCATTCTCGGTTCAGCCAGACAGATGGTGTAGGGAGGGGTTGTTCTGTTTGGTTCCGGTTGCAGAAGGAACCGGATGTATGAATCAAACTTTTTATGGTAGGTGGAGAGATCGGTTCCGTTTCGGGATGAAATAAGGGACAGTTCCCGTGTCATGGCTCCTACGGCCCCGCTTAACTGGTCATAGAGAGCGGTGACCTGTGCCCATTCAGTCGGCTCTTTTTTCTTATAGAAAAGATCCTGCAGATCCGCCATCAGCTCATGACACTGGCGGTCATGTTCCAGAAGATTCCTGAATGCTCCATAAGTTCCACGCTGTAGAAGATCAGGTGCAAATAACTTGTAAGTGAAACGTTTGAAAATGTTGTTTGTCAGCATAAGGGAGTTAATTTTTTTTTCTGTCACTCAATACCCGGTTTTTTCTTCTTCGGGTAAGAAAGAGAGAGAGCAGGTTAAGTGAGAAAAGGTAGACGATACTACCGGCAACAGCTCCGATTGTCAGACCGCCCAGAAGCAGGGGAATGAGAATTTCTTTGCCCATATGCAGGACAGCAAACAGCTGTTCTTTCATATCCCAAAATTTCAGGTGGGTCATGGTGCGACTGATATCCAGGAACAGTCCACTGACCTCCGAGAGGGGCGGGCCGTCCCAGATACGACACCCCAGCCAGTAGTTGAATGTGTAGATGGGAGCGACTGTTATCGGATTGGTTATCCATACAGGAATCATGGCAGCCGGACGATTTAGACTGAAAAAAGTGGCTGTAACAACGGCAAGAATGAGCTGTATCCCCATCGTGGGTGTAAATGCGATAAAGGTGCCAAGACCAAGTCCTCCCGCAATTGCTTTTGGTGTGCTGCGCAGTTTAATGATCCATTTCAGTATGGGACGCAACCGCATAAGGATATTGCGTCTGTTTTTTTTTGGGTGGATTTTTTTCATTATTTTATACTGCAAAACAAGTTGGACAATAGTTCACTATAAACATAAATTTCATCAAGTAAATAACCCGGCTGGGCCGGACATGCTGGATTGGTATTTGGTTGGCAACAAAACCAGATTCAAATAATTGTCGTTTAGTGCCTTACTTCCCTGCATTATCCAGGGGGAATCGGAGCATCGCAAGTTTGACCGTGTCCACATTGCTGTGTTTATAGGGGTGCTGGTAATATTCGATCTGATAATTCTGCGGATTTATGTCATAATTCTTTTTAAGAAAGCCTTCGAGCTTATCCGGAAGTTGCTGTGACCTGCCTGCCTGCCAGATTACAGCCGCCTGAGTGAGACCAGGAGGGAGTGGCAGGTGTTCAAAGTTGTAGCCCGGTATTATCGCTCTGCTGCCGGGGAACTGAAGGAGCATATTGCCTGCAAGAAATCGATTTTTACATATTATCAGTCCCCGGGTGAAACCTGTTTCCTTTATTTCCCCGCTCAGAGATGTAAACGGATAGCTCAACCTGGAGTAGTCGTGGGAAAGGGGTGCGCTTATAACTCTCAAGGTAAAAGCCATGTAAACACATGCAGCGGCAAGAGCAGCCACCTGAAGAAATCGTTTGAACTGTTTTTCAGATATGGTCGTTGTATCAACTCCGGAAAAGAAGATCAGAGGGACTGCAAAAAGCAGTGGCTGCATCCATCTGTCTTTTACATATGAGATTTTAAATAAAATGATAATCAGAAGAAAGACGAGGACAAAAAAGAGTCCGTAGCGAAGCATGAACCGGGATGAGAAATCTTCCTGATGATGGTGGCTTCTGCGGAATCCACCCGGGAAAATAAGAAGATAGATAACACTAAGAGGGGCTATAAAGAGGAATGTGTTTGTGAAAAAACTTTTTATTCCTTTTACCGGATATATTGCATTTGTCTGTTTAAACTTGTCCGTCGTTGAAAAGAGTATCTCCTGATTATTGAACATCCAGACAAAGTAGTATGTGTTCATGGCTGCAGTCAGCAGGAGGCTTATAAGAATCATTCGAGAAAAAAGCAGTTTCCTCCCTGCCGGGAAAGTCAGGAGGGTAAGAATGAGCACGGTGAGAAAGAGGACAAAGTTGGCTTTTGCCAGAAGGCCAATACCGCAAAATATGCCCAAAAGCGAGTAATTGAGAAATGATCTGTTCTTAATAAGTCTCAGGGTCAGCCATAAAACTGCAGCAGCGGCGAAGACCACCAGCGTGGTGTGGGTCATGTCACGCTGGGATTCCCACGCAATCTGAGGGATCAGCAGAAGGGAAGCTGCTGCCAGGATGGCTGCCCTGCTATCCTTTAACAGCGTGATCCCACTGAGATAGACAAAAAGGTAGGTAAAAAAAAGGAGTGTATTTTTTAAGAGGCTGACAGCGAAGACAGTTTTGCCGAACAGTTTGAAGAGACCGTACTGTATCCAGGTGTAGAGGGGTGGTTGTTCCGTGTAGCCCGGCAGCAGCCACTGGCTGAGAAGTGCCTGCTCCGCTTCGTCATAATCGAGTGAGTCTGACAGCAGGACCCTCAACAATATATGGAGGGTGAAATAACTGAACAGGAGGAGAATAAATTTCAGGCAGTGACTTCTTCTCTCAATTGCAGGAATTGTCATCAGTGGCATACTCTTGATTGTTTATCATATAGAACTGTCGGTTTTATTCACTCTGTTTTTTTGTCGTAACCAGAGAAGGATATTTCTGCTGTATACGACAAAGCCGAAAACCTGACCAATAAAGAGGACCGGATCTTTTCTGATAATTGCGTAGGAGAGAACCATCATGGAGCCGGTGAAACTTATCAGCCAGAAACCTATTGGCAGGAGGGATTCTTTTTTCCTTTCGGTGTATATCCATTGGAAGATAAAACGGAAAGTGAAGATGAACTGACTCGCTATCCCCCAGGTCATCAGCAGGGGAGAGATGTCCTCATTGGTGAGGATTGTGCGGAAATTGTATTTGTCACCAGCTGTCAGCCATATGATCGCAGCCAAGGGAAACAGGATAGTTAAAATCCGTATTAATTTTGGAATTTTACGCCAGAATCCCTGGAAATGAAGGTTGCGTATATAAACGCCGTATGTGACAGCCTGGCCAAAAAGTATTGCAGGATCGTTGCGCAGAACCCCGTATATCATCATCAAGAATGAAGCCAGGATACTGAGTTGCCAGAAGAGAAGAGGGGAGAGTACACGACCCGCTTTTTCTGAGCTGATCCATTGAACAAGTAATCTCGCTGAAAAAAGAATCTGAGAGAGAAAACCGATACTGAAAATCACATACTGGTTCATCTCTTTTAATCTGCAGTGGTGTAGCTGATGTATCTGCTGCGCATCCAGCGAAAGGCGAGGGTGTCGAAGAAGGGACCTATAAGACGGTTCCACAGGTGGTATTTGGGAGTTCCGGCATAGCGTGGGTAGTGTGCAATGGGAACCTGTTTAACGGCGCCGCCCTGCAGCTTGATCAGGGCGGGCATAAAGCGGTGCATACCGTCAAAGAGATGCATCTCTTTTGCATATGAGGCGTTCAATATCTTCAGGGGGCAGCAGGTATCCTGGATCCCGTCGTTGATCATCAGGCGCCTGTAGGCATTAGCAAATTTTGATGAAAATCTTTTCACAAAGGAGTCTTTTCTTCCCTGCCTGATGCCGTTGACCATGTCGAATTTGGGAAAATATTTGAAATAGAGGAGAAAATCTTCCGGTTTCGTTTGAAGATCTGCATCGATATAGCCGATAAGACTGGTGTCGCATGCGTCGATGCCGGCCTTGATAGCGGTACTCAAGCCGTAGTTACCGTCCAGTGGAAGGTATTTGTAACGGGATGACCCGCTGCATTTGTCCTTGAGGATGGCTGAACTTCGGTCAGTTGATCCATCGTTGACAAAGAGGACTGTGCTGGCAACGGGAGTGGCCTCGATAAATCTGTCCATCTCAAGGAAAAAAGAAGGCAGGCACTCTTCTTCATTAAAGACAGGTACTATGATGGTGAGTTCATTATCCATGTGATGTTTGCTTGCCTTGAATTTACGGGTGATCAAAGAACACCCAACCCCGCATCATTAACAGACATTACAGGTAAACTCAAGAGAGGCAAGAAAAATTTGATAGAATATGGAGATCGAGTATACTTACTTATAGGGATCAGTACCTTACTCCGTAAAAGCTGTAATAAAAAACAGGTAAGTGCAGACTCCGAGGAAATGAGGGAAGCATTCAGCCGTAAAAATAGGTATATACCTCCAAGGTACTTACTTGCAGCTTGTCTGCGTTAGTACCTTACTCCAAAACTTCTGCAATAAAAAACAGGTAAGCACCCTTAAAAACCAGGGCATAAACTCCGATTCCGAGAAATAGAGGCCGGCCGTTTGAAATTTTATGATTGAGTATACTTCCATGGCACTTATCCAAGCATTCTAAAATTCCGATTTATTCGGGTTAGTAGCGATGTTAAGCCACTTTTATCTTTAACCTGACTCAAATCTCCGGGGAGGAAATGGTCGCAGAGAGGAAGAGATTTCCAAGTAGTAGGCTTTTGTCTGCCTGTGCATTGGATTAATCGATTGACAAGTTATCCTCATGCAGGTAATTTCTTTTATTGTCAGGATGCTATACCAGTTGTATGGTGCTTTACGGGTGGTTTCTCAGATTACAATTTAATACAAAAAAGGATCGGGTAGTTTGAAGAGAAGAACTTTTCTCAAATATGCTGTTCTGGCGGCGATGACGAACCCTCTTGAGGTTCTTGCCGCAGTTTCCGGCGGTCATTCAGGGAAAGGAAAAAGCCAGCTTCGTCAGTTGAAAGTACATCCTCTTGAGCTCCCCGGAAAGGCCTCCCGGGTTCTCGGGGATGCCCATGTCAAGGACTACCTGACGAAGGTCAGGCATCCCAATGTACCTCATAAAAATGATATAATACTGAGATTGGATCAGATTCAGGTGCTGGGGTTGGTGGTGGCAAAATTTGACAAGATTCAATCTACTGTCGGCCATGGTAATTTTTGCATCCTTGGTTTTGGAGAGGCTCTTCGTATAGCAGGTGAATTCCCTGAGATCGGCAAATTCATACGGCAGGAGCTGGATTTTCTGGAAATGATTTATCACCGGAATGCTGAAGATTATGGTTTTAAAGGAAAAAAAATGCTCGTTACCCTGACTCAGACCATTAATAAAGAAGATGTTTTCAAAGTGCCCTATAGCGGCAACTATCTCTTCAACGGGGAGTCTTTGAAGAAGTATGAAAGGGTCAAAGAAGATTTGGGTCCGGATCTTGTTTTGACCTCCGGTATACGGGGAATACCAAAGCAGTTTCTTCTGTTTTTAAATAAGGCTCACCACCATGGCGGAAATTTATCTCTGGCTTCACGCTCTCTGGCTCCACCCGGTTATTCTTATCATGCAACAGGAGATTTTGATGTGGGACAAAAAGGTTTTGGCAGCGGGAATTTTTCTGAACAGTTTATTACTACCCCTGTATTTAAGATGCTTGCCAGCGAGGGATTTGTAAAATGCCGCTATAAGCGTGACAACATGCTGGGTGTACGGTATGAGCCCTGGCATGTGAAATTGTGATTTACTGATTCATCGCCACTCCATTCAAAAAGTGTTATTTCATCTGTTTCCTGTTTTTTTCCGCTTTGCCCTTCTCTTTTCATAACAATATGGAGTATTATTTTTTGTATGAAAGTCGTATGACGCCATGAAGGATAAGCAGATTCCACCAAGGAATCTTACAGCTGAGTTTTTTAAAGACATCTTCTTCTATGTATAGGTCACTGTATAATTTAAAGTCCAGGCCGTTTGAGATTGAGCCTGATCCTCTGTTTCTCTGGCTGGGCGAGAGACACAAGGAGACGCTCTTCTTTTTGCGCTATGGCATACTTGACAATATGGGTTTTCTTTTCCTTGCGGGGGAGGAGGGGACTGGAAAAACCACACTTATCAATGGCCTGGCCAGGGGGCTGAAAAGTGATGTCGAGTGGGCTGTTATTTCAAATTTGAGCCATGACTCGTTGGAGTTTTACAACGAAATTGTCGCAGGGTTTGGTCTGGATGTAGAGTTTACCTCAAAAGTTGAGTTTTTTATTCAGTTCAGCCATTTCCTGCACAAGGCCTATGGTGCAAATAAAAAAGTGGTATTGTTTGTTGATGATTGTCATCTGCTGAGTCAGGAGATACTTGATGAGTTGCGCCTGCTTTCAAATATTCAAAAGGGGGATGCCAAGCTGATAGATATCTTTTTTGTCGGTCAGCCGGAATTCGCCGGGATGCTGGCCGTGCCGTGTAACCATTCCATCCAGGAGCAACTGGCGCTTAAAGCAAAGCTTGTACCTTTCAGTGTAAATGAGACCGGGCATTATATTCGGCACAGGTTGAAGGTCGCCGGTGTTGTCATTGAGATTTTCACTTCCCGCGCTGTTCAGCAGATTCATGCATATTCCCAAGGGGTTGCAAGAGAGATCAATGTTATCTGCGATCGGGCGCTTAAGGCCGGTGCCTCTCTGGGAGAAAAAGTTATAGACGAAAAGTTGATCGTACTCTGTATGGAGGAACCGGATAAGTTTGTAGAGGATGATCGGCAACAGAACACATTGACAGCAGAATATGGCACGAGAGCATCCACAGAAGAGGTTGATGACAGGGCAACCCCAGATGTGGCTGAGGTTAAAAAGGGGGGGAGGTGGCTCTCTTACGTGATGCTTTTTCTGGTTTGCGCTGGTGTTGGAGTCTATTTTTCTCCGGTACGACAAAAGCTGTCCTCCGTTTTAGATATGGTAAATGGAGGGACAACGCAGAAGACGGCTGTAATCTCTGAGCATGAAAATGTTGAATCCCAAAAATCTGAGCCTGAGATCGTTACTGCCATTATTGAGCCTGCACCATTGAAGGGATCGCTGGAGAACGACAAGAATGAAATGCAGGCCGCTCCGGCAGAAGAGATTGCAGAAGCCGGGACAGTTTCCCCGGTAACTTTGGGGGGACTGGATGGGTCTCCGGAAAAGAGGGTGGTGGAAGAATCCGTTGCTGAAGAGATGGCCGTTGCGGAAACTGCTTCTGCCATGGCAGCGGGAACAGGGACGGAAATTGTTGAGAGAGAGGTCGTGGAAGAGGTGGAAACTCGGCAGGCAGCTATTGGAGAATTGGCTGCTGGAGAAATGAAAGCGCCGGAAGTAACTGAGGATGAAACGGTAGCTGAAAAAATTGAAGTTCCTGAAGGAACTGGAGAAGAATCAATTGCCCGGGAAGAAGTTTCAGAAATAATTGCTGGCGAAACAGTTGCTGCAGAAGTTGAAATACCTGCAGTAGACGTTGAGGATATGAGAACAGGGGCAGCTGCAGTTGAGACAGCAGCGGTAGAAGAGGCTGAAAAACCGAATTCCGGGATAGCCCCTGAGCCGAATGAAAGCTCTGAAGATCCTCTCCCGCCTCCCATGAAACCTGAAAAAATCTTACTCGGATTGCAGCCTAATAGCCTTAAATTGACCAGAAAGGCAAATAAGATTTTTGCAGAATTTGTTGAAACCCTGTCTCAATATCCGAAGGCCAGGGTGCTGGTCAAAGGTTATGTTTCCTCAAGCAACGACACCCCTGAGAATTTGCAGTTGTCGGAGAAGCGGGCTGCAACTGTGCAGCAGTTGCTGATAAAACACGGTGTGGCAGCGACGCAGATAGAAGTGAAGGGCATGGGCATTCAGGATCCGATCGCCACTAATGATACCAGGGCTGGAAGGCTGAAAAACCGCCGGGTTGAAATTGAGGTTATTGACGATGGGGTCTGATCGTCGATGATGGTGTTATAAGTGTCTGTAGTTTCTTTTCTAAAAAAATATAATTTTGTTTCAAATCATGTCGCCTGCGGATCTGTTCGGCTCCGTTTTTACCAAAGTTGTTTCTTAACGTTTTGTCGGAAAGGAGATTGTCAATGTCCCGGGTAAAAGCGGACGGTTCTGTTGCGGGTGAAAGAAGACCGGTCCGGTTGTGAATGACTGCTTCACCTCCGCCCCAGTCGCTGCACGCTACAACGGGAAGCCTGCAGGACTGAGCTTCCAGATAGACCAGACCAAGGGATTCTTCAATTCCGGGAAAGGCAAAGATGTCAGCAGCACTGTAGTAGCGGTACATTTCATTTCTCGGAATTTTCCCCAGAAACCTGACTTTCCCCGGCAGCAGTTTGTCAGCTGTCTTTCGCAGTTCTTTCCGGCATGCGCCATCGCCGCAGATCCATAAACAAAAATCCCGGCCCGTTGTGGCTAGTTGAGCACAGGAGCTGATGACCTATTTTATTCCCTCAGTTTTAACTCCCGGACGGAACACGGCGGCGGTCAGAATAATCATTTCGTCCGGGGAATTCCATTTTTGTCGTAATTGCTCTCTTGATTCTGCTGAAAAGATAAAGTTGTCGGGGTTGATTCCCGGTGCGATATAGACAACGCGTTCTTCAGGGAGTATTCTCCTGAGGTTTTTAAGATCCTTTTTCTTGTTAGTGATGACCAGATCTGCTGACAGCAGTACTTTTCTGTTGAGAAGAAAACCCGGCAGTGTCGTGAGCTTTTTTTTCCGCTTTGTTGAGTAGATGCCCTGAAAGATGACGTAGGGGATTTTCAGGGTTTTGCTACATGATGAACCGAGAATATCCGGTGCTTTATAGTAGGCGTGGTAACTTATCCACAGGTCGGGTTTTTGAGTCCGGCATCTTTTAATAATGCGTCTTTTCTCCAAAAAGTATTGGAACCAGATCCCCGGACGGTA
>JAFDME010000070.1 GCA_019306075.1 Deltaproteobacteria bacterium
ATCTCTTTTTATTTTATATACAGGTCCAATCCCTATGCCTTTCTGGGCAACTTCACCCCTGTTATGCATTATAACTGGATAACTGTTTTTTAATTCAGCCAATTCTTCAGGCCTTACGACGGTCGCAGGTTGAATAGTCAAGCGCCTGGCCTGCAGGATGATCAGTTCTCCCTGTTGATCAAAAGTGAACTCTATATCCTGGGGAGAGTTAAAATAACGCTCTATCAGAAGCCCGGCCTCCGCAAGTTTATGCAGCTGATCTGTTTGCAGACAGGCAGTACTGCGACGGTCGACATCAACATCAATCATTTCAGTACCTCCTTTCGGGGAAAGACGCATGGCACCGCGTTTATGCACCAGGTTTAAAGCAATGGTGGCATGAGATTTATCCCTGCTGACAGTATACTGGTCACTGCTTATACGTCCGGAAACTATGGGACCACCCAATCCCCAGGCTGCACTGACCAGCATGCTGTTTTTTTCAGGATAGTTGGGATCATGGGTATACAAGACACCACTCACCCGGCCGTCAATCATTTCCTGACAGGCAACAGACATAGCTACCCGTTCTTCATCAAAGCCAATGTTCTGCCTGTATGCCAAGGCATTTTCACTGTAGAGACTTGCCAACACCCGCCGATATTGATTTTTAAGGTCATCACCACGGACGTTCAATTTGGATGAATATTGCCCGGCAAAACTTCGTTCGCCATCTTCACCCCAGGCACTGCTCCGTACCGCAAAGAAAGTACTTTTTGTTGCTGACTGAAGAATAAGCTGATTAACGGCATGGGATATCTCTTTACCTAGCCTCGCAGGTATCTGACTTTTCATGATCAGCTGCTGAATGTTTTTCGCCGTCTGCGTAATATCTATCTGATCTTTGTGCAGTAATTCCAGTTCCCGGTTGATTTTTGGCTGCAGATTATTTGCTTTAATAAAATCGTAATAGGCAGCAGTTGTTATTGCAAAACCCCTGGGGATGCTTATGTCCAGGTGAGATCCAAGTTCGGCGAGATTTGCATTTTTACCACCGACGGCCTCTATAAAATCACGATTGAGATCGGAATAAGGAACAATAAATCCGGCGATAGGGCAGCTTGTCAGTTCTGCCAGATCCTCATTCAGTTCTCCTGCAATTTTATAGTAGGCATCAGTCAAGTCATGATATTTGTTTGGAGCAATTCGATCCAGATTAAAAATCAGGTGCTGTACCTTGTCCTTTGCCTCCGCACAGAAGCTCAGGATATACTGCCGATCAAAAACATAGTCACCACCAAGCATATCGTTGGCCTTGGCAATCAGCTCCAAAACCTGGTTGTTCAGTCTCAAAATCTGCTGGAATTTCCTAAAGTTGTCACTGAAGGAAACGACGTTTTTCCGTTTGCTTTTGAAAAGCTTCTTTTTTATCTGATCGTAGAAGTGTGGCATTACCTACCTCTCCCAACTCAATGGGCACCGCCCCTGTTTTTAAATACGACGCCAATGAACAATCCGGCGGCCAGGGCGACAAGAACGGCCAGAACACCATGTAAGAGTGAATGATCAAATGCCAGCCGACTTATTTGAGCGGGAAAACTGACCATTTCAATTGTTAAGGAAGCAGAGAGCTCATCCGTTATTTTGTCCCCCTGCAACACCACCAGATCAATATGGTATGGATCCGGTTTCATTCTCGGTGGGATAGCAGCTACTACCGTGAAAAGTTTCATACCTTTCGATGCAGGACCGTAGGTGACGGTGCCGGGGTTGACGGTATATAGCCCATCCTTCTCCTTGAGTTTGATAAACTCACCAACAATGAAGTGTTTATCTTCTGATACGGGGATAACAGATATTTGATCCTTCAGCGCTTCCAGGCCAAAAGATTTTGCGCCCGAATCCTCAATATTCAGAATTGACTTGGGAGTATAGATCATATCCACACCGGCTGCGTTCTGCAGAGTAACATCTCCGGTGTTCATCCAGAGCAATCCGGCAATCTTCCCTTTTGTTTTAAAATGCAGGTCTTCCTTATCTCCTGTCACTCTGAGTATCGCTTCTCCAGTTTCAGGAATCAAACCGGACAAGGTGACCGTGGTGCCATTGTAAAATGTCCCGATATGGACGACATTTGGAATTACTTCCAGGCTGGCTGCTGTTGCATGAAGAGAGTAAAATAAGGTAACCAAAACGGAACAGCATAGTATTTTCACGGTATTTCTGTTCATTTTCAATGCCCTCCTGCTACTGCGATAAGAATATCAGGAGTCATAAGCAAACCTGCCAGCATTTTGAGGCAGACCAGGAGAACCAGAGAAGCCAACAGTATTTTAAGCTGATCACCTTTAAGTTTTCTGCCGACCTTGGTTCCCGCCTGTGCACCAATAGTTGAGCCAAGCAGCAACAGCAGGGCAAGAACAAAGTCAACAGTGTGATTACTGTATGACTGCATGATGGTAACATTGATGCAGGTAAATAAAATTTGGAATAAACTTGTTCCAACTACCACATGCATGGGCATTCTCAGCAGGTAAACCATGACCGGCACCATTATAAATCCCCCGCCTACTCCCATGATGGCGGCGAGTATTCCAACAAGAATACCTACGATGAAAGGCAGAATCATAGATATTTTAATGCCTGATTTGTCAAAATTTGTCTGCAGCGGCAATGCGGCCAGCAATTTAGCATAAGCGGATGTTTTTTTGGGCTGAGGCATCTGTTCCTGCTCTTCTTCCGGTTTTTTAAGTCCCTGCAGACTTTCCCAGAACATATAGGAACCTACACCTCCAAGCATCAGCACATAGGTAATATTGATCAGGAAATCAGCATTCCCCATGCTTCGCAACACTTTGATCACCTGAACACCACCGGTACCTCCTATAATACCGCCAATCAGCAGGAGGATTCCCATTTTCACATCAACATTGCCAAGACGCCAGTGGGCCATGGTTCCAGAGGTAGACGCCCCGACAATCTGATTTGAATCAGATGCGGCGGCCACGGTGGCAGGAATCCCAAACATAATAAGCAGCGGTGTCATTAGGAAACCGCCCCCCACGCCAAAAATGCCCGACAACAGTCCAACAACATTTATTTATATATAGAATGGGGATTCAGTGATTAGATAGCATAAGGTGTGCCAGGAAACGAAAACCGAATTTTATTTTCCGTCAATGGAGATATATGACGTAATTTAAAATAGATATAGTTATTAATCGTTTAATTAAGGAACGATTTTATGGCGGATATATACATTCTTTTTGCAGAAGCCGTGTAAAGAACAGAATTCATGTTTCAGAATGAAACATTGATCGTGTTGAGTTGATTAGCCACTGTTTTCGGGAGATATATTATAGGATAAGCAGATAAATATGTTCAGAATGAAACTTTTAGGATATTTTCTTAATTATCAGGAAATGGGATATTCAACTTTTTCATACGCCGCCAGAGGGTTGTTCTTGAGAGTTTCAGAATGGAACAGGTTTCGGTTTTATTAAATCCGGTTGAATTGAGAACTTTAAGTATATGACCTTTTTCCATATCGTCCATGGAGAGAAGTTTTTCGTCAGCAAAATGCCAGGGTTTGTCCTGAGTGAGTCTCGCCGGCAGATCACGCAGATGTATGGTAGTGCCCTCGGCAAGAGCAACAGCACGCTGAATTATATTTTCCAGTTCCCTCACATTTCCCGGATAATGGTACCTGTTAAGCAACTCAAGAGTCTGCGGAGATAATTTTTTTACTTTCTTATTAAAGGCAAGATTAAACTTATCTATAAAATAGGCACATAAAAGGGAGATGTCTTCCCGTTTCTCCCGCAGTTTGGGCAGGTGTATGCCAACTACATTTAATCTGTAGAAAAGATCTTCCCTGAACCTGCCCTCATCAATAGCTTTTTTTAAATCAACATTGGTGGCAGCAATTATTCTGATATCAAGGTCAATGGAGCGGGTGCCGCCTACCCTGAGGATTTGACGCTCTTGCAGGACATGCAGCAGCTTTACCTGCATGGACATCGGCATTTCCCCGATTTCATCGAGGAGTACGGTCCCGCCTGCTGCAGACTCAAACAGTCCCACTTTGGTGCCTTGAGCGCCGGTGAAAGCACCCTGTTTCAGCCTGCAGAAGCACATTACAGTTAACAAGAGCCACTTTCTCGATCATGGCAAAAATTTCCTGCATGGCCGGACTTGCACCGACAATACCCGAAAGCGGGTTATCCTTGCGAATTGCAAGTTTGAGTTTTCGGTTTTCTTCTCTCAGTTCGATTTTTTCCTGTGCACGCAGAGCCAGCAGACGGATATCGTGTCTTTTGCACGGTTTGGTAATATAATGAAATGCTCCCCTGCTGGTTGCTTCAAGGGCTGTTTCAACAGAGGAGTGCCCGGTGACAATCAATGCCTCGATGTCTTCATTAAATTGTTTGATAAGGTTGAGGATCTTTAAGCCGTCCAGATCCGGCAACTGTAAATCGATAAAAGCAATATGAAATGGGTTTTCTTCCAGACGGACAAGAAAGAGATGTCCGGTAAGGAAAGTTTCCACTTCAAAGCCGTCCTGCTCAAGCGCCATTTTAATAAGGCGGCAGGCGGATTCTTCATCATCTATGACAGCAACCCTCATTTTCATACGCTTTTCTCATCCTGTAAATCTTCGGCAACTGGTAGAAAGAGTGAAAAGGTTGTACCTACGTTCATCCTGCTTTTGACCTCCACATGGCCGCCATGTTTCTTCAATATACCGTAAACAGTAGACAAGCCGAGGCCAGTACCTTTTCCTACATCTTTTGTAGTATAAAAGGGATCAAAAATATGATCAACATGTTCTGAATCAATGCCGTTTCCTGTATCTCCAACATTGATACGGATAAATTCCCCTTCCCTGCTTGCCTCGAGATATATAAGTCCCCCTTCCGGCATAGCGTGCATGGCATTAATAAAAAGGTTAAGAAAGACCTGTTGCAGATTCTGAAAATCACCGTTAATCGAAGGCAGGTCTTCGGGAATATAATCTTCTATCCACACGGAATGTATATCCAGTTCGTTGGCAATTAATTTTAATGTGGCACTTGTTACATCTTTTATATTCAGTTCGGTCTGGGAAGGTCCCTTGACTCTGGAGAAATCAAGCAGACCTTTCACAATGGTACTGGCGCGGTCAGTCTGGATGATTATATCTCCGAGAATCTCTTTTGCGTCCTCATCATCAAGTTCGCCGAACTCTTCCAGAAGAGTATCGGCAGAAAGCGATATGTTGTTCAGCGGATTGTTTAATTCATGGGCGATACCTGCTGAAAATGTGCCGATTGCTGCAAGTTTTCTTGCCTGAATTCTGCGGTCCCGTTTTTCTCCAAGCTCAACAGCCATCTTGTTAAAAGCTTTTATCAGCGTACATATCTCGTCCTTACATCCGGGTTCGACATCCATGGGAGAGAAAGTATCGTTGATAAGATCTTTTGTTGCCTGTTGCAGGAAGTAGGTACAGTCGAGAACCCGCATTACCTGGCGTTTGAAAAAATATATAATGGCCAGAAAAAATCCTCCTGTGACGATTATGTAACCGTACATAATCCACCTCAGACTTTTTTTGATCTTCTGCTGTTTTATGAGAAGAAGTTTTTCTGAAAAATCGAGCATGGATGTGCCAAGCGAGCGTACTTTTTCCTGAGCAACAGGCTGCCCTGATGATAAATCGCCAAATATTTTTCTGTACTCTGCAAGTGTGTTTACAAGATCTTCCTTGGCTTTAATTCCGGCAATTCTGATGATTGTGCTGTCCAGTCTCCTGATATCCTGATCAATTTTTTGCAGGTATTTGGTTATATTTTCAAAATTATCGCTGCCAAGGTGCAAAAGATAATTTTTTTCATAACGTCTTATTTCCAGAATGTTATCGAATAAATCGTGGAATTCCTCAAGATGAACCACTTTGTTTTCAAGAGACAGTATCTGCCATGAATAGGCGCTAATAAGTATTGCGACAGCAATCAAAATGAGAAAATATGATCTTACTATTATATATTTTATAGTTCTCTGTGGGGTGTACGGCATTGTAATTACTCTATTAAAATTTTTATTGAGGAAATGTTTTTACTCAGTCAGAAACTGAACAGAACCTCATATATAGCACAGATCTTTTTTCTCCGTCAACTGCGTATGGCAAAATTCAACACGGCCTGTGCCCCAGGATCTGTGAAAAAAACATTGGCGGAATTGTTCTAATGGAGGTAAGAAAGATCGTGTTTCTCTCTATGATTCCGGCTGTTTTATAGTACCTTACTCCGGAACTTCTGTAATAAAAAGCAGGTAAGCACCTTTAAAGACCAGGGCATAAACCCTGACTCCGAGAAATCGAGAAGGATCGATTAAAAGTAATTTCCCACTTGTAGGGTTATATAATTTATATGAGTTCCAACCACTTTAATATTGTTCTCGTTGAACCTGAGATTCCGCCGAATACAGGCACTATTGCCCGGCTTTGTGGTGCGACAAACAGTTGTCTTCACCTTGTTCATCCTTTAGGATTCTCGACTGATGATAAGCATTTGAAAAGAGCCGGGCTTGATTACTGGCAATATGTGTCCATTCGTTACTGGGACGATTTTGATTCATTTCTTCAAGCCCAGGATGAAACCAGGCTTTTCTTTTTTTCAACAAAGGTTACAAAAGTATACACTGAAGCGGAATTCAAGGTTGGGGATTATCTGATTTTTGGCAGGGAAACAAAAGGACTTCCTCCGGAGATTCTGAACCTCTATCATGACAGATGTTTTACGCTGCCCATGACGAATCCTCATATACGCAGCCTGAACCTGGCGATGAGTGCAGGAATTGTCCTGTATGAAGCACTAAGGCAGAATACCACCCAAACCGCGTATCGAGAATAACTGAAATTTTTTTTGACCTGTCGGGTCACTGATTAGATTTTAAAGGAGAAAGAAAAATGGTTGATCGAGTGTATAATTTCAGTCCCGGTCCGGCAACGCTGCCATACGAGGTTCTGCAGAAAGCTGGAAAGGATGTAGTTAATTTTCAGGAGACCGGCATCGGCCTTATTGAAATAAGCCATCGTTCTAAAGAGTTTATGGCAGTCGTTGATGAAACTGAAAAGAATTTAAGGGAATTACTGAACATTTCGGATAACTACAGGGTTCTTTTCCTGCAGGGAGGCGCATCGAGCCAGTTTTTCATGATTCCCATGAATTTTCTGGGCGGCGGACAAAAAGCGACCTATCTTAATACTGGAACATGGGCAAAAAAGGCAATAAAAGAAGCCGGACTGTTTGGCGATATAGATGTTCCCTTTTCCGGTGAGAAAAGCAATTTTAACAGGGTGCCGAAGGATTTGGAATTTGATGTAGCTGAGAATTCTCAATATCTCTATTTTGTTTCCAATAACACCATTTACGGCACTCAATTCTCCAGCTTTCCCAAAAAAGAGAAGATGCTGATTTGTGATATGTCCTCGGATATCCTGTCCAGGCCAATAGATATTGAAAAATTTGGTCTTATCTTTGCCGGCGCCCAGAAGAATCTCGGGCCTGCCGGTGTTACCATTGTAATAATCAGGGAAGATTTGCTTGACAGAGCTCCGGAAAGCACCCCTGCAATGCTCAGCTATAGAACCCACGCTGACAAAGGGTCAATGTTTAATACCCCGCCCTGCTTTGCAATTTATGTGGTGGGTGAAGTGTTGAAATGGCTCAAAAACATGGGTGGAGTTGAAGTCATTGAAAAGCGCAATATTGAAAAAGCAAATCTTCTCTATGACGCAATTGATATAGATGACTATTATAGAGGACATGCCGAAAGAGGATCACGCTCCCTGATGAATATTTCCTTTAATTTACCTTCGGCCGAACTGGAAGGAAAATTCATCAACCGGGCGGCAGCTCTTGGATTGAGTGGGCTGAAAGGGCATCGCTCAATTGGTGGATGCAGGGCTTCAATTTACAACGCTTTCCCCCTTGAAGGTGTTGAAAAACTTGTTGCCTTTATGGCAAAATTTAAGGATGAAAACCCGGTTTAGTGCCTTACCCGATAAAAGCTAAAATAAAAAACACGAAAATCTAAAATGCTATTAAACTCGTTTGGTTAATGTCAGCAGCAGATAGCGAACGTAGAGAGATCTTCGAGGCACTTATCCAAGCATTAAAAATAGTCCGATTTATTCGGGCAGGGTTGATTGTTTTAAATGAATTATATCGGCAACCTTATTCGTCCTCCCAGCGAGGCTGATTCGATCATTTTACAAGTTACGGTCGGTTGTTCCCACAACAGATGCACGTTTTGCGGGGCTTATAAAGATGTTCATTTCAAAGTAAAACCAGCAGCAACTGTTTATGCTGATATTGCGTTCGCAAAGAATCATTTTGCTCACAAAAACAGAGTATTTCTCGCTGATGGTGATGTTCTTATTCTGAAACAGGATTATCTCACGGATCTTTTCAAGGTTATTCGCCGGGAACTCCCCCAAGTTAAACGAATATCGCTTTATGGCAGTTCAAAAGCTATAACACGGAAGACCAGGGAACAGCTCTGCGAGTTAAAATCCCTCGGGCTTAACCGTGTTTATATGGGGCTTGAAAGTGGTTGCAATAAGGTGTTAAAGCAGGTCAAAAAAGGCGATACCGTAGAATCGATGGTCGCAGCGGGAGTGAAAGTTAAAGACTGCGGCCTTTTTCTCTCCGTCACCATTCTTCTTGGCCTTGCCGGTGCCGAGGCATCAGCCAACCATGCTGTTTTAACGGCATCCGCGTTAAACGACATAAACCCTCATCAGATTGCCGCCCTCACCCTTATGGTTCTTGAAAATACGCCCCTTGGCCGGAGTGAACGAAAAGGACTTTTTCAGATGATTGGGCCCGGCGCTGTTCTGAAGGAACTTTATATCCTGGTATCCAATCTTGACGTGAAACGTTCACAGTTTTTTGCAAATCACGCTTCAAACTATCTTCCCCTTTCCGGTCGAATGCCAAAAGATAAATATCGGATTCTGGCAGAAATTGAGTCCGCCCTGGCAGACAGCAGGATGCTGGTTCCTGAAAATTTGAGAGCTCTATGACAACTGATAAAACAGATTTGAAAAACTTCAGCCAGGATCAGCTTATAGAATTTGTTGAAAGTCTTGGGCAATCTTCATTCAGGGGCAGACAGATTATGGGCTGGTTATATCGTTCCGGAATTACAGAATTCTCCCAGATGACAGACCTTGCGAAAGTTTTCAGGAAGTCACTGGAAGAAAAGTGTTTTATCTCACAATTCACAGACCCGATTACTGAATGTGCTGACGATGGCTGTGTTAAATTCGGTTTCAGGCTTCATGATAATAATATAGTAGAGTCGGTCCTTATCCCTGAACCGAAACGTAACACTCTCTGTATTTCCTCCCAGGTCGGCTGTGCAATGAACTGTTCCTTCTGCCTTACCGGAACTATGGGATTTATCAGAAATCTCAGCCCTTCCGAGATTGTAAATCAGATCTGTGGTGTGAGAGACTATCTTCTGGCACAAACGGGGGGAGAACAGGCAGGCCCCGGCAGGGTCACAAATGTTGTCTTTATGGGAATGGGCGAACCTCTTAATAATCTGGAAAATGTTCTTACTTCTCTCTCCATTATGACGGATCCACGCGGGTTGAATCTTGCGGAGAGGAGAATCACCGTTTCTACCTGCGGTATCGTTTCTAAACTTCGTGTACTCGGAGAAAGATCCTCTGTTAACCTGGCTATTTCTCTCCATGCAGTTGATGATGACAGCAGAAGTGAGCTTATGCCGGTTAATGTCAGGTTCCCGATAGATGACCTGCTTGAAGCATGCCGAAACTTTCCTATGCCTAAACGAAAAAGAATCATGTTCGAGTATATTCTCTTAAAAGATATAAATGATTCTGATAATCAGGCCCGCACACTTGCGCGAAAATTGAGAGGGATACCTTGTAAAATCAATCTCATTCCTTATAATGATTCTCCCGAACTGGGATATAAAGGATCCGGACGTAATCGTATCCTGGCATTTCAGGAGATTTTAAGAAAAGCACACTATTCTGTCTTTATTCGAAATAGCCGAGGCAGCGATATCTCGGCTGCCTGCGGCCAGCTTGCCGGAAAAAATGGTAATCAGGCTGTCCTGAAAAAAACTTCCTCCTGATTATCTCTCTATGTCTTTTGATCGCATTATAAATGAACAATCTCTGATATTGACCGAGTGTGCCATCTCTGAAAGATTGCGCCGACAAACCGATATTGAATCCCACCCTCTTCTTTTTAACACACCCCTTATTTATGATGAAAACGGCAGAAAGAGACTGGAAGAGGTCTATTTCAGCTATTTTGAGGTGGCGGAAGAGGCAGGACTGCCTCTTCTTCTCTGTGCTCCCACCTGGAGAATTGATAGAGAGCGTGTTCTTGAGGCTGATGCATCACTCACCATTAACCGGGATGCGGTTGCCTTTATGGAGGAGTTTAAAACCCGTCATTCCAGTAACCGCTGCAGAATTATCACAGGTTCACTGCTTGCACCTAAAAACGACTGCTACTCCCCTGAATATGCTTTAGGGAGAAAAAAGGCAGCTGAATTTCACAGCTGGCAGATAGATGAACTTCTGAGAACCGAAGTCGAGGTGATAATTGCGCAGACCATGCCGGCTGTGAGTGAAGCTCTCGGCATGTGCGACAGGCTTTCAGCTTCAGGAAAACCCTATATTATTAGTTTTGTTATTAACAGATTCGGCAGAGTTCTTGATGGTACCCCTCTTGCAGAGGCAATGGACACAATCGATCAGTCCGTAACTTCACCTCCTGCCGGCTATATGGTGAACTGCGTTTATCCGACTTTTCTGAATGCCAGGGATCAGTCCCTGGACTTTTTTAAACGTCTTATCGGAATTCAGGCAAATGCATCCTCAAAAGATCATGATCAGCTTGATGGATCAGAGCTGCTTTTACAGGATCCCCTTCCCGACTGGGGGGGAAATATGGCCAGGTTGCACAGAGAGTATGGAGTGAAAATCCTTGGTGGATGTTGTGGTACCGATCATACCTATCTGAGATATCTGATGGAGTTGCTTTAGTGCCTTACTCCAGAATTTCTTTAATAAAAAACAGGTAAGCGAAGACTTCGAGAAACTGAGTAGGGTCGTTTAAAATTATGCGGATGAATTTACTTCCATGGCACTTACTTGCAGCTTGTCTGCGTTAGTGCCTTACTCCAGAATTTTTGTAATAAAAAACAGGTAAGTGAAGACTCCGGGTAATTAAGGAGTATATTTTGAAGTTATGTGCCTATGTATAGCACCATGGTACTTATCCAGTCATACTAAAAAAATTCCGACTTGTCGGGTTGAGGGTACATTTAACAATCGTCACAGATCCAACCATTTTAAAATTCTGATTTATTCGGGTTGGCAGATTCCTCGAACAGCGCTGCGTTTCAGCCAGCTAAATCGGAAGAAGGGTGCCTGCTGATAGCTGAATTTGAGTAATTATCTGGAATTTATTTTGTGGAAAATACCAGCAGGCCGGCATCTGACCTGTTTACAACAAGAGGCTGCCAATGTCTGCCAATCTGAAAATACTCTTTGCTCTCACCCTGGTTCATTTTACCGGTGATTTTTACACTTCCTTTATCAATCCTCTTTTTCCTGTTTTTATTGACAATCTTGGACTCAGTCTGACTCAGGTTGGAATAATTACCGGTACCATGCGTTTACTGGCCTTTATTATCCAGCCTACGATTGGATATCTGGCAGACCGGTACCAAACCAGGATTTTTATCTTTATCGGTTTATCCCTGCCTGTTTTTTTTATACCACTTTCGGGTATTGCACCGAATTTCTGGGTCCTGCTGCTGTGTGTTGCTCTAGGCTCTGTCGGTTCATCAATGTTCCATCCTTCCGTTACCGGTATGGTGCCGCTCTATGCAGGGGAAAAAGCAAGTTTTTCCATGTCCATATTCAACACTGGCGGCACACTTGCCTTCGGTCTTGGGCCTCTGTTCATCACCTGGTATGTTGCAACTTTCGGCCTGACCTCCATGCCTGTTTGTATGATCGGTGGCCTGCTGGTTATGGTTTTTTTGTACAGAGTAATTCCAAGACCGCAGAGTGAAGGTATGAAGCGTACAGGATTTTTCGGGGCGCTGAAAGAAAGTCTCGGCAGCGCCTGGAAAGTAATTACGCTGATCTGGCTGGTTATGTTTCTGCGGGCCGTTGTAGGTCAGTCATTTCTTACATTTATGCCGATACTTTTTGTGCAGAAGGGGTTCAGCGTTGTTTCGGCAGGTACGATTTACGCTATTTTTATCGTCTCCGGAACTGTCAGTGGTCTGCTTTCCGGACTTATTTCCGACAGAATCGGTTTTAAACCTGTCTTTATTTTCACTTTTCTCTTTATGGCACCTGCCCTCTGGCTTCTTCTGCAGCTGAACGGTAACTGGATCTATTTCGGGGCAATTCTCGCCGGAGGATTTGTCCTCGCCCCACTCCCTCTCGGCGTAACAATGGCCCAGACCCTTGCCCCGAAAGGACGCTCAATGGTAGCAAGCCTGATGATGGGTTTTGCCTATGGCCTTGGCGGTATTATCGCTCCGATTGTCGGTAAATTGGCTGACATCTACACTATTCGACCGGTCCTTGCAGTCATTGCCTCTGTACCCCTTCTTACCCTGCCAATTATTGCTTTACTGCCGAGAACACGAAGCAACTGACCAGAATAAATCGGAATTTCAAAATGCTTGGATAAGTACCATGGTGCTTTGCTAGGCACATAATTTCAAAATATACTCCTTAATTACCCGGAGTCTTCGCTTACCTGTTTTTCTTTACAGCTTTTACGGAGTAAGGCACTAAAAAAATTACGGAAATACTTACTGGTCAACGGCCTATGTTTGAAATAGACCGTGAAATAGGTAAGTTGGCACAGAATTATGCTGCATGGATTTTGGAGAGACAGCAGGATGGAAACTCTCAGGATAAAGCTTACTGTTATATAATACAGCAATATGGAGGAGAACATGCAAATATTCAATAATCAAACAGCAGCCTATGATTTTCAATCTTTATCTGTAGAAGATCTATTTAAAAAACTGGCATCTTCTTCCAAAGGATTATCAGCAGAAGAGGCCTCAAAGAGGCTAAAAGATTATGGCTATAATGAGATTACAGAGATAAAGGTCAGCCCTTTTTTAAAATTTTTGACATATTTCTGGGGGCCTATACCCTGGATGATAGAGATTGCCGCAATACTCTCTGCCGTTGTTCATCACTGGGCCGATTTCGGCATCGTTGTTTTAATGCTTTTGATCAATGCGGTAGTAGGTTTCTGGCAGGAGTACAAGGCTGACAATGCTATTGAATTGCTCAAAAAAAAACTGGCCTTGAATTCCAGAGTACTGAGAGATGGAGAGTGGAAGGTCATCCCGGCGCGAGAGCTTGTCCCCGGGGATCTAATCAGGATTCGCCTTGGAGATATAGTTCCTGCTGATGTAAAGCTGGTTAAGGGCGATTACGCTTTGGTGGATGAAGCCGCTCTGACCGGCGAGTCGCTGCCTGTAGAAAAACATGCAAAAGATTCGGCCTACGGAGGCTCTATTATTAAACAGGGTGAAATGGATGCTCTGGTAACCGGCACAGGAATGAACAGCTTTTTCGGAAGAACTGCAAAACTTGTTTCAGAGGCCGCCACCAAAAGTCATCTTCAGAAGGCGGTCATCAAAATTGCCGACTATCTTATAATGATCACAATCGGGTTGGTCATCGTGCTTCTGATGGTTGCTCTCTTCCGTCACGAAAATTTCATAGAAACCGTGCAGTTTGTGCTGATTTTGACCGTAGCATCTATCCCTGTGGCCCTTCCCGCTGTCCTATCGGTAACCATGGCTATAGGAGCAAGAAAGCTTGCGGAAAAAAAGACCATTGTCAGCAGGCTCGAGGCCATTGAAGAGCTGGCAGGCATGGATGTGCTCTGTTCCGATAAAACCGGAACCCTGACCAAAAACGAGCTTACCCTTGCAACGCCGATATCTTTTAACAGTTACCAGGCGAAAGATATTATTCTTTTTGCCGCTCTTGCATCACGATCGGAAGACCAGGACCCGATTGAGTTGGCTATCCTTGAGGGAACGGATGATTTTTCACCAAAGGAAGCAATTAGAAAATACGAAATTATCTCATATACGCCCTTTGATCCGGTGGGCAAAAGGACTGAATCCGTTATCAAGGGCGATCATGAAAAAACCTTTAAAATTTCCAAAGGAGCGCCCCAGGTCATTCTTGCCTTGCTGGACAACCCGGAAGAGATTTCATCAAAGATCAACCGGAAAGTGGACAGGCTCGCTGAAAAGGGCTACCGGACACTCGGTGTGGCAAAAACCGATCAAACCGGAAAATGGATCTTTGCCGGCCTGATTCCCCTGTTTGATCCTCCGAGGGATGACGCTGCCGCTATGATAAAAACAGCAAGGGCAATGGGAGTAAAAATGAAGATGGTGACCGGGGATCATGTGGCCATTGCCAGGACGATTTCCGGAGACCTCGACCTTGGACCCAATATTGTGCCGGCCAGTTCTTTTCTGGAGCATAAAGACCGCAAGGCATTAAAGATTGTTGAGGAGGCGGATGGCTTTGCCCAGGTCTATCCCGAACATAAATATGAGATTGTTGAAATTCTTCAAAAGGGAGGTCATATTGTGGGGATGACAGGGGATGGGGTAAATGATGCGCCGGCCCTGAAAAAAGCTGATTGTGGAATTGCCGTGTCAGGGTCAACCGACGCTGCACGGTCTTCAGCGGATATTGTTTTGACCCTTCCGGGCCTGTCGGTAGTCATCGATGCTATAAAAGAGAGCCGCCAGATATTTCAGCGGATGAATAACTATTCGATATATCGTATAGCCGAGACTGTCCGGGTCTTGATATTCATGACCCTTTCTATTCTGGTATTCAATTTTTATCCTGTCACGGCAATCATGATTGTACTTCTGGCCCTGCTAAACGATCTGCCGATCATGACGATTGCCTATGATAATGTTAAATATTCCAATAAACCGGAAAAATGGGATATGAAGGTTCTCCTTGGTGTTGCCACTGCTCTCGGCCTTGCAGGTGTAGTATCTTCTTTTGGTATCCTGTATATCGGGGATGAAATTATGCACTTGAGCCGTGAAACCCTTCAGTCTTTTATCTATTTAAAACTTTCCGTAGCAGGGCATATGACCCTGTTTGTTGCCAGAACAAGAGGTCCGTTCTGGAAAGTCAAACCTGCCTGGCCGTTATTTTTGGCAATCATAACTACCCAGTTGGTTGCCACATTGATAGTTGTTTATGGCATTATTCTTCCTTCCATAGGATGGAAACTTGCGCTTTTTGTGTGGGGATATGCCTTATCCTGGTTTATATTCAATGATCTTGTCAAATTGGGAGCTTACAGGATTTTTGAGCATGGATGGTTTGGCAAAAAACATCTTGAAAGGATTAAAACTCCGATAGGAAGCCACAGTCACCTGCATAAACAATAAGGAAGATCATTGAAAGGAGGTGAATAAAATGCCAAGAGGAAATGGAACAGGTAAAGGCACCGGGCAAGGTGGTAGTGGCCAGGGGATAGGGTTTTTTCCAAATTGGTTCCTAATTCTAAGGAGGAAATGAAGATGAAACACGACGCAACGTATATTAGATGGTTTGAAGAGATAACGATTGAGGATATCCCTCTGGTGGGCGGAAAAAACGCTTCTCTTGGCGAAATGTACAGGGAACTGATCCCGCTGGGAGTTAAGTTGCCGAATGGTTTTGCTGTTACAGCACAGGCATACCAATATCTGATAAATTCCGGGAATATTTTGCCTGAAATGAAAAATATTCTTGCCGGAACCAAAAAAAGCGATCTGGAGGATTTTGCAAAAAGGGGACGTGCTGTCCGTGAATTAATCTACACCACTCCCCTTCCTGATGATCTCGCAGAAGAAATTGTTACAGCCTATCGCAGCCTTGAAAAACAATATGGAGAAAATACGGATGTGGCCGTCAGAAGCAGCGCTACAGCCGAAGATTTGCCTACAGCCTCTTTTGCGGGTCAGCAGGATACCTACCTCAATATCCGGGGAGAAGGACAATTGCTGGATGCCTGCCGCCGGTGCTTTGCCTCCCTTTTTACCGACCGTGCTATTTCGTATCGAATTGATCAGGGTTTTGATCATTTCAAAGTAGCGCTTTCTATTGGAATCA
>JAFDME010000071.1 GCA_019306075.1 Deltaproteobacteria bacterium
CGGCGTGGACGACAACAGCCTGACCATGGAGCTGCTGCTGCACGAGCGCCCCGGCTGCTGCCTCGCCTGCAACCTCACCCAGGGACTTCCACAGGTATTTTCCCGTCATCCGGTTATCGGTATCAACTCCATTGTTGAAGATATAGACGGTCTTCTGGAAAACCGGATGGAGTGCGGAGAATGGTCCCTTGGAAACACTGAACAGCGAAGCAGTTCTCTCCACGTTATCCCGATAAAAATAGCACTCAGGAAAAACTGATAATCTTCAGACGCATCAAGAGTGCAGCTACGAAACTGCGACCCGCGAGCGCCCTTCACTCTTGGCATTATAGAGAATATCATCAGCCCGTTCGAGCCACTGCTTCAACGTTTCCCCCTCCTTCAGCTCTGCAAGTCCCAGGCTGATGCCCAGTTTTATCTGCTCATCAGCCCAGATATTCATTCCATCCACGGCCCGGCATAATCTCTCTGCCAGAATCATACCCTTCGACAAATCTGTATCTTCAAGAACTAGAACAAATTCATCCCCTCCAAAACGGACGAGAAGATCGGTGGAACGTACACCACTGGTCAAAACATCCGCCACGGAAATGAGTACCTCATCACCCGCCTGATGACCAAGGCTGTCGTTGATATTCTTAAACCTGTCAAGGTCCATCAAAATCATGGTCAAAGGCCGGCAATACCTCCTGGAACAGGCGATCATCCCGGGTACACGATCATCAAAAACTCTTCTGTTTGACAGTCCGGTCAGAGGGTCATTGCTGGCCCGCTCAAACAGTTCCTCGTACTCCAGGCCGCGCTGCAGTGAGTCAGCAAGGATTTCAAGAGAATGATTAAGCAGGTCCATTTCTTTACTGTCAAGATCCTGACCTCTTTTTAAAATCAGGAGAATCCCTGCATCATCCCTGGTTTCAAAAATCCATCTCCCGCCAACATATCCATCCTGATTAACAGGGCTACTCTGCAATTGACCTTCGACACTGATCAGTTTCTCTGCAAAAGCTATTGTTTGCCGCCTGCGCGGGCCATGACTTGAACAGAACAAGTGCACTTTCCGGCGTACACTGTTACTGTAACCAACCAGTTCATGGCTGACCAGGGGCATCAACCAGACAGAATATGCCTCAATCATGCCTGCTACGCTCAGTACACCGGTCATTCTTTCATGAAGTTTATTTATCAGATCAAGCCGCTCAGACTGCCGTTTTAAGTTCTCCAGCTCAACCATTACCTGCTCAATCTCCATCTGCTCCTGCCGGGAGGGCAGGAAATGGGGTTCGTTTGCTGAAAGAGTCATGGATACTATCCTCACATTCTATACTTCAACCGGGAATCTACTTTCTTCACTGTTCTTATCGTCGGGAAATAAAAGAAACTTTATCTCTTTCCTATCCACTTATTGCACCTTTTATGCCAGTCGGCCATATTCAGATCATCACTTCTCACACTGCAATCATAAAAATTCTATTTAATGTTGTATATTCAGTAAGATACCTGTAACGACAGCGACATCAGGGAAAATTTTCGATTATAATATTTATTTTCAAATACTCTTTTTTGTCAAATTTCTGACACCGAAAAAGGGATGAAAAAACAGAAAGTTCTTTAATATAGGTCAAGACTGTAGTAATCGTCGATGTATCTGAAAATAGATACATTGAAATACAATGGACGGACACTGCCGGAGTCAACAAATCTGGTATCATTCAGAAACCACCTGCGGCACAACCTATGACTCACCAGCCTCTGAAAAAAAAAATAGGCCAGCTTTTTATCATCGGCTTTGAAGGCACAGCGCTCTCAAAGAACAATCCCGTGATTGCCGACATAGTAGAACGTAATCTTGGAGGGGTAATTCTCTTTGACAGACTGCTGGCAAAGAAACGTAACACAAACAATATCATCTCCCCCGGCCAGGTCGCCGATCTCACCTCCAGGCTGCAGGAACTGGCCGGAGGAAACCTCCTTATCGCCGTTGACCAGGAAGGCGGCAGGGTGGCCAGGTTGAATGAGCAGCATGGTTTTACCACCATCCCCGACGCGGCAACTCTTGGCCGAAGGGGAGATCCGGAACAGACTGGCCACTACGGGGAACAGGTGGCGGAAATACTCCACTCTGTCGGTATAAACTTCAATCTGGCACCGATAGTCGACCTTGATGTTTTCCCGGAGAATCCAATCATTGGTGCATACGGGCGAAGCTTTTCCAATAACCCTGATGCAGTCTTTAAACATACAGTGAAATGGCTGGATGCACACAGGAAGAAGGGTGTACTCTCCTGCCTGAAACATTTCCCCGGACATGGCAGCTCAATAAATGACTCTCACCTGGGCTTTGTCGATATCTCCTCCACCTGGAATGAAGTCGAATTGCAGCCATATAAAGATCTCCTTGCCCGGGGATACAAAGAGGCGATAATGGCGGGTCATCTCTATAATTCCAGATTTGATAAATCCTACCCTGCGACACTGTCACATACTACACTGGATGGGATTTTACGAAAGCGGTTGGGCCATAACGGAGTCATTATCTCGGACGATATGCAGATGAGAGCGATCACTGATCGTTATGGTTTGGCTGAATCATGTTGCAGAGCAATTTCAGCCGGTGTAGATTTACTGATAATCGGCAACAACCTGAGCTATGAGCCGGAAATCATGAAAGAGACATTGGATACAATTCTCAAAGCGGTAGATGAGGGGCAGTTGACTCAACGACGGATTGAAGAAGCCTGGTCCCGTGTGCAGCAGTTGAAAAAATTACTGAAGGGTACCTTTAAAAAGAGAAATATCCATGAATAGCAACCAGACACACTCGGTGGGAGTAGGATATCTCCTCTGGATTTTCGGTTTCTTAGGTGCCCACAGGTTTTACTATGGCAAACAGCTCAGCGGAACAATATATTTTTTCACTCTCGGTCTGCTCTTTGTGGGATGGATTATTGACCTTTTCCTTATCCCCGACATGAACAGGAAGGCACATATTCGCTTTTACCAGGGGGAAATCGACTACAATGTAGCCTGGCTGCTGCTGACATTCCTCGGATTATTCGGCATTCACAGAATGTATATGGGAAAGTGGATTACCGGTCTCATTTATCTTTTAACCGGCGGCATACTTGGCCTGGGTTATATTTATGATCTCTGGACACTGAATGACCAGATAAACCTGATAAACAGCTCATCCGAATAGTATTCGGGAATCTCTGCCCTGTTTTCTAAAGAAAAATAATGGAGAAAAACCTCGCCTGACAACTTTCAACCAAGACAGCGTGTTAATCTATCCCAACCGTACCTATTGCCATGAAAATTCGCCCAGAAAGCCAGAAACCCACCACCCCGGAACGTCCGGAGATTGAATACCCCTGCATTTGGATATATACAGTGATTGGGGAGGACAAAGCCCTGCTGAAAGAAGTTATAGTGACAGCCTGCGCACCGGAAGAAGTCACTATCAGCCACTCAAAATCAAGTTCAGGCGGGAAGTACCACAGCCTTAACGCCCGGCTCAACGTTAAGGACGAGAAGACCAGGCTGACCATTTTCCAGGCCCTGAAATGCCACCCGACTGTAAAACTTGTGCTCTGACCGGTGATAGACAGATGACAACTGAATCCCATGAAAAGAAATCACGTGTCATAGCTGCCCTGCGTGAAGGTGTTGCTGTGGTACAGATGGTTTTATTTAAAGAGATGAAGACCAGGCTGGTCGAGAAACGGCCGTCGGATGATCCGGCTTTTCTTTCAATGCTGGCCGGATCGATAACAAATGAAGTCTTTGCAACCCGAAATCCTGCAGAAAAATTTATCCTCTTCAGAAAAGAAAACCGGGCTGAAATCGAGCAGGAACTTCTCAGTATGGGGGTTGAGATGGTCGAACTCTGCGCAACAATCACAGACGCCCTTCGTATTCAAACCCTCTGCGACCATCAGGAAGGTGAGGACAGTTCTGAAATTCTTCTCCGGGCAAAAGAGCTGGGTATCCTCATTGAAGAAAGAGAGATCCCTCTTCCATCCACATTTATGACCGTCGTCAGGGTACTAGGCGAAGAGCACAACCTGACAATTCCTCCCGTCCGGATTACTCCTGAGCAGGATCAATCTGTTATACATTAACCCACAAGAGGAGACTGCCGAAGCCGTACCTGGACAATCCCCCGCACGGAGTTACAAATAAAAAGCGCATCGGCTGATTCTATCATATCCGGTGTAAGGGTCTGTTCTGTCAGTACCACAGATTTTTCAGCCAGCAGTTTCTCCCGCATTACTCCAGCGAGCAGACCACATTCAACCGGCGGCGTCAAATATCTGCCATGGTAATAAATTATAATATTGGAAATGCACCCCTCTGTTACCTGCCCCTCGCCATTGCAGAAAAGCAGCTCATACAGGCCCTGCGACAGTCCATTTTTATACTCCCCGTCGTATATATCCCGCATAGTCGTCTTATGAAAACACCATGGAGAGCTGGTATCTGTAATTTTATCTGAAAAATCAATCTTCGGCAGCTCTCCTCCGGCAAAATGTGTCGGATCGGCCGGTAGAGTGATCACAACGGGCACTGTACCCGACGCTGCCGCTACTGATACCCGACCATCCTTTTCCAGGTTCAGTCGCACACGATAGCAGTCCTCAGAAAACATCAACTCCTCTTCAGCCAGCCGCTCCCTGACTGCTGCAGCATCAAAGAAAAACTGAAAGAAACTGGCACTGCCCTGCAACCGATTCAGATGAGAATCCAGCAGCCAGAACCCCTCCCCCGACCGCCAGAGAATTGTCTCAAAAAGTGTGAAATCGGGCTTGGGATGGGTAAGAAACCTCCCCTTCAACAATGTCTCCTTCCACTCCTGACGGGGATCAGAGTCGTGAGTAATACCCGCCCCTATTCCCATTTCACCACGTTTTCCCTGCAGCAGAATTGTACGGATAGGGACGTTGAAAGCTGTGGTGCCATCTGGAGCCATATAGCCTATCGCACCGGTATAGACTCCACGCTGCTCTTTTTCAAGTTCGTCAATGATCTCCATGGTGCGAATCTTCGGCGCCCCGGTGATTGATCCGCAGGGAAACAGTGCTTTGAAAAGATCAGCGATATCAATCTCTCTCGCACCGGAAGACAATGTTCCAGCGCTGATTGTTGAGGTCATCTGCAACAAACTTTCGTAGGACTCAACATCAAAAAGAGAATCAACACCGACCGTGCCCTGCCCATGGCCATGCATCAGTCGGGCGAGATCGTTTCGCAGCAGGTCCACGATCATCACATTTTCACTTCTGTTCTTGCTGTCATTATGCAGCTCCCTGCTGAATTTCCTCTCCTCAACACCATTGCGTCCTCGTTCAGCTGTCCCTTTCATCGGTCGGACAGTGATACGCAAGCCCTCTTTTTTAAAGAATAATTCCGGAGAAAAGGAAAGTATCCTCTCATCCCCCCTGCGGATAAACGCACCATAGGCAACCGACTGATTTCGACGAAGATCCAGGTAAAACTTTTCGGTAGATCCCTGAAAGTCAAAAAACAGTTTCAGGGTGTAATTGACCTGATACGTATCCCCCGCATCAATATAGGCCTGAACTTTCCTGAGGGCCTGAAGGTATTCCTCCTCACCCATATTGAGGTGAAGACCGGTGACTTCATATTCACCGGAAATCATACCCTCCCCCCGGCGCAGGGGCAGATTATTTCCACCGGTACGGTGATTAAAGAAAAACGGTTTTCTGAAAACTCCAAAATCAGCAATTATTTTCCTGCCGCTGCCACAGGGTTTCACCCTGACATCAATCTTTCCCTCAAGAATTGCGCCGAATTCATACCCCACCCATCCAGCCAGATAATACCCCTTATCCAGAACCTGCTGTAGCTCCAACAGATAGCTTTCCAAATCGTCGCAGTACCTGCATTCCTTCCTGTCAACAGGGTTAACAAAAAGAAATGATCGGAAATTCTCCTGGTCAGACCGGGAAGTATCAAGAAAAACAAACTCATCCATACCCTGGAGAGAATCCAGTAGATTTTCCAGTGCCGGTTGCTGCATCCTATACATATGATTGCCTTTTCCCAAACAGGTAAAAACGAACCCCAACCGTTGCAGGTCCGTCCATTAATTGGTTTTATTTATACTTCCAATCAGCGTTACTCATTCATAAAAATATATCTCTAAGTTGCCTGTTTTACAGACCATAAAAATATCTCCGTAGTGGTTGTAATTCGGAGTATCTTATACTATTATTGGAGGATTGTGCTTACATAACAGCACTCGCAATATAGTGCTTTAAAAATTTTTCCCTGTCGTTAAAAAGAAATAGTTAATTATTTTGCAGATATAACCAACAGTCACCAGAAAGGAGAAAAAATCATGTCACGAAAGATGGTTACGATTGACGGAAACCAGGCGTGCACTCACGTAGCTTATGCAACCAGTGAAATAATTACACTCTATCCGATTACCCCATCAACACCTCTGGCGGCAGAGGCAGATATGAAATCCGCATCCCTGCAGAAAAATATCTGGGGGACCACTCCCATAGTAAACCAGATGCAGTCTGAAGCAGGTGTTGCCGGACCAATACACGGATCACTGACAACAGGTGCACTCTGTACGACCTTTACCGCATCGCAGGGACTGCTGCTGATGATTCCAAATATGTATAAAATTGCCGGAGAACTGACCCCGACAGTTTTTCACGTGACCGCACGGGCAATTGCATGCCAGGGCCTCTCAATATTTGGTGATCATTCTGATATTTACGCTGCAAGACAGACCGGATGGGGCATGCTTGCCTCCCAGAACGTTCAGGAAGCGATGGATATGTCACTGATTTCGACCCAGGCTTCCCTGGCCTCACGCATTCCTTTCGTCCATTTTTTTGATGGTTTCCGTACTTCCCATGAAATCCAAAAAATTGAAGAATTGACCCTGGATGATATGCGTGCGATGATCGACGAAGAGCACATTTTTGAGCATAGAAAAAGAGCGCTCTCTCCCGACCATCCAACCATGCGCGGCACCGCCCAGAATCCGGATGTGTTCTTTTCCGGCAGAGAAACAGTGAACAAATATTATGATGCGGTCCCTGCCATAGTACAGGAAACCATGAACAAATTCGCCGCCACCGCCGGTCGTCAGTATCATCTTTTTGACTATCATGGTGCCCCCGACGCTGAAAACGTTGTGGTTATGATGGCCTCAGGGTGTGAGACTGTTGCAGCTACCATCGACTATCTTATTGCCAAGGGTGAAAAAGTCGGCATGGTCATAGTCCGCCTCTACCGCCCCTTTGACTGCAAAGCAATGGTAAACGCGCTGCCCTCAACAGTGGAGAGAATCACAGTGCTTGACCGCACAAAAGAGCCGGGCGCACCGGGCGACCCGCTTTACCTCGATGTTCGTACTGCCGTTGGTGAGGCAGTCGAAACCAACAGTTCAGCCTATCTGCCGATTATCCTTTCCGGCCGTTATGGCCTCGGTTCTGCAGAATTTACACCGGCAATGGTCAAGGCCGTTTTTGACAATATGATCTCCATGGCTCCTAAACACAAATTCTGTGTCGGCCCCCATGACGATGTAACTTTTTCCAGCCTCGACTATGATTCCTCCCTTAACATTGAAGGTGATGAGGTTTACCGGGCGATGTTCTACGGCCTCGGATCCGACGGCACCGTGGGAGCAAATAAAAATACCATCAAAATCATCGGCACCGAAACAGACAACTCAGCCCAGGGTTATTTTGTCTATGATTCAAAAAAATCGGGTTCCATAACTACAAGTCACCTGCGGTTTGGTAAAAACCCGGTAGTCGCCCCCTATCTGATTAACAAGGCGAACTTTATCGCCTGTCATAACTTCGCCTTCCTGAACATGGTTGATATGCTCTGCAACCTTGAAGAAGGCGGCACCTTCCTGCTTACCACTCATTTTGATAAAGACAATGTCTGGGAAGAGCTGCCTGAAAATGTTCAGCGTGACCTGATCACCAAAAAGGCTAAATTTTATATTATTGATGCTGTCTCCCTCGGACTTGCTCTGGGTCTTGGGGCTCGCATCAATATGATTATGCAGACTGCATTTTTTCTGATCTCCGGTATCCTCACCCAGGAAGAGGCCATCCAGGCAATTAAAAATGCGATCAAAAAAACCTACGGCAAAAAGGGCGACAAGGTAGTTCAGATGAACTACGAAGCTGTTGACGGCGCAGTTAAAAATATTGTGGAAGTTCCCCTTAAAGACAAACTTGACGGTCATGAAATGCCGCCGGTTGTGCCTGAAAATGCAACCGACTTTGTCAAAGAGGTTACAGCTAAACTCATTGAAGGCAAAGGAACCGAGCTCAAAGTTTCCCAGATACCGGCAGACGGAACATGGCCCACCGCCACCACCCAGTGGGAAAAAAGGAACATCGCTGTTTCCGTGCCGCGTTGGCTGCCTGATAACTGTATCCAGTGTGGACAGTGCGCACTTGTCTGCCCGCATGCAGCAAACCGTATCAAGATCGTTCCCGAGGTAAAAGGTGCTCCGGAAGGATTCAAGTCCAAAGATGCGGTTGGCAAGGCCTTTAAAGGGCAGCAGTTCTCACTGCAGATATTCACCGAAGACTGCTGTGGCTGTACCCTCTGCGTAAGCGTATGCCCGGCCAAGAACAAAGCCCTTGAAATGATCCCGAACAACGAGGAGTTAAAGACCACCCAATCCGCGTGTGTTGACTACTTTCTCTCTCTGCCGGAAATCAATCCGGCGGATATTAACCTGGCCACTGTTAAAGGCAGCCAGCTGATGAGACCTCTGTTCGAGTTCTCAGGAGCTTGTGCAGGGTGTGGGGAAACTCCCTATGTCAAGCTGGTCACCCAGATGTTTGGTGACAGAATGTACATCGGCAACGCCACAGGCTGTTCCTCCATCTACGGCGGCAATCTGCCCACAACACCCTACTGTAAACGCGAAGATGGCCGGGGACCGACCTGGGCCAACTCCCTTTTTGAAGACGGCGCCGAATTTGGTGCGGGTATGCGCACCACCGTTAACAAGCTCCACAACCAGGCGGCAGAACTTCTGGATACAGCGGCTGATTCCGGCATTGTAAGCAAGGATCTTGTTACTGCTATTCTTGATGGCGCACAGGTTACCCAGACAGATATTGAAACCCAGCGCGGTCGCGTGGAAGAACTCAACAAAATTCTCAGCTCCAGTACTGATATTGTCGCCAGGCGCCTCCTCCACCTCTCTGATTTCCTGGTGAAAAAATCGGTCTGGTCATTTGGCGGTGACGGCTGGGCCTATGATATCGGTTACGGTGGTGTTGACCATGTGCTGGCGTCTGGAGAGAATGTTAATATTCTGGTACTTGATACCGAAGTATACTCCAACACCGGCGGCCAGATGTCCAAATCAACCCCCAGGGCAGCCACCGCGCAGTTTGCATCAAGCGGCAAGAAAATGCCCAAGAAAAATCTTGGTATGATCTTTGCCACCTATGGCAATGTGTATGTTGCCCAGATCAGTATTGGAGCCAATCCCGCCCAGGCCATCAAGGCAATTGCTGAAGCGGAAGCGTATGATGGACCATCCCTGATTATCGCTTACTCCCACTGCATAAACCATGGCATCAATATGGCCCTGGGGCTTGAACAGCAGAAAAAGGCGGTAGCCTGCGGTCACTGGCCTCTCTACCGTTTCAATCCTGACCTGGAAGAACAGGGCAAAAATCCGCTGAAAATTGATTCGAAAGAACCCACAATCAAATTTGAAGAGTATGCCTTTGGTGAAAACCGCTACCGGTTGCTGAAACGTGTTAATCCGGAAAATGCTGATAAGCTGATGGCACTGTCCCAGAGAGATGTGGACAAGAGTTGGAATTTTATCAAAAGCATGGCAGCTGCTCTGGAACCATCGACAGAGCAGGAGTAGCATCCACTTTTAATAAATCCCCCTGAAGGGGGGGGATAAAACCGTGGAACTAAAAGAGGCCGGACAGTTTATGACTGTCCGGCCTCTTTCACTTTCACTTACCCTCTTTCAAAAAGGGCTTTACCTCTTATCAGCGATTACTTTTCAATTACCCCGGTCTCAGCCTTTGCCTTTGCAGTTTCGGCTTTGAACTCTTCATATTCTTTTACTGATTGCTTTACCGCCTCGTCCTGTTCTATTTTCATCCTGGCGATTTTTTTCTTCACTTTTTCCGGCTTTATCTCCAGTCCCTGGGCGCCGAACAGGGTGGCCGCCAGATATGTGAAAGAAAAAAGCATTAACTCAACGTCATCCTCTTTAATTTTTCTGACAGTTTCATCATCAATTTCATATGTATCAAGGAAAGAACTCTCAAAAATAAATTTTCTAAAGGTTGCCAGGTCGGTAGAAGCCATAAAGAACATTCTTTTTGCCTGCTCCGACAGAGATGCCTGAATGCCGTAGGACTTACGCCGCATTACCAGCCTCAGCCATTCTCTGTTCATCTCATCTCTGACATCAACTCCCTGATCTGCACGCCATTCCCGCACAGTCCACTCCTTATCTTCTTCAAACCCTTTGCAGTGATCCTCCCGCACAATAAAAAAGAATTTTTCTTCCGCAGATTTCACTTCATTTCCCTCGCTGTCCCTGCTTCCCCCCTCGTGAAAATCAGCCATACCAACCGGGTAATATCTGCAGGCAGTCGGCCTGTCTGTGTACACAGTGCAACCTTCAGGAGTCACAAACGGACATTTTTTATCGTCTTCACGCAGTTTGATCATTACACCCGGCATATCTGTTTTCTCCAGATATGTCGGTACGGTATACTCCTGCAGAAATTCATGGGCAGGGATTTCAAGCCTCTTAGTGAGCATTAAAATATCGTAGGGAGTGAGAACAATTTTGATCCCGCCGCAACAGGCGGTGAAGCATCGTACTCCAGGATGGCAGCGAAACTTCAAATGACTGTCGAGGGTCAATTTCTTCGGCTCCACCGAGGAGGGATTTTTTTCTTTTCCAAAGATAGTCTGTACTTTAGCACTTTTTTTTCTGTTACTCATCCCGTCACCTTGTATAATAGAGAGAACTCCTAACCTCTGAACCGAATATATCGGAACTTTTCAGAATCCATGGATACTGAAAACGAGTATTTTTTATCTTCAACGCAACCACACATAATAAACTCCTGCGATGAATGTGTAAACAAAATTAACTCCTGCATTGGGATCCTTTTCCGCCGCATTCGGAACCGGGTTTAAAGAAAAAAACAGTGCCGGGATTAATTTGCATATGGTTAGTGCTTGCAGTTTTATTGAATAGTGCGTATATGTCATTCTCTGCGAAAAAACGTTTTACATCTACAATGGTGAAAGATCACCATAAGGAATACTCTGCATGAAATTGTTTTCCCCACCCATCGACCTGACATCAGTTGATACCGTTGTTTACCATTTACCTGACGGGCCGGCGTTATCGCTGAAAATTGAAGGCATTGAAGAGTATCTTGACCTTGAGTTGGAACTTGGTCATGTTTGCGATACCTCAAACATTGATGGCGTCCTGCATTTCTTCCCCAGGGGCAACGCCTGACAGTTGCCCACTCGCATTGAATATAATGTCCGACAGCACTGTAGATTTCCGACTTCAGACCGGAGTTGACCGGCATGTACACACAAAATTGTGTTGCCATGCGAGCGGTGAAATGGAGGAGTATGTCCTGAGTGCTCTTCAGCGCGGCCTTGACGGGCTGATCTTTCTCGAACATATGGAGGAAGGCATAACCGGCAACAGACGTACCTGGCTCACGGAGCAGGATTTCGATAGCTATTTTTCCGAAGGAAACCGACTGCAGGAAAAATATAGGGAACAGCTGTATATCGGACTGGGTGTCGAATGCGGGTACAATCCGGAACAGGGACAGACACTTATCACAAGACTTGGCAGGAGAAACTGGGACGATATCGGTATCTCATGCCATTTCATTCACTCAGCCAAAGGACATATAAACCTTTTCAGTGGAAAGGAAGACAAACTTAAAAGAGCGGAAGAGGCAGGAGCGGAGCAGCTTCTTGACACCTATTTCGATACCCTGCAGGAAGCGGTTATG
>JAFDME010000072.1 GCA_019306075.1 Deltaproteobacteria bacterium
CCTGATCATGTACGGTGAAAGTCTGTTCCAGACCGGACATTATGATCAGGCTGAAAACGTTTATTTGCAGATCGATGGTAACAGCCCTTTCTTCAATCAGAGCCTCTACCGACTGTCTGAGATCGAAAGAAGAAAAGGAGACGAAGAAAATAGTTTAAGGTTTTTGGGAAAAATTGTCGACACAGGAAACAAGGATCTTTGGCAACGCTATGCTCTGGAAGAATTGCAATATGCTGAGACCACAGCCTATATAAAGTCGATATCACCAGCCATACAGATGACACCAGTAATAGAAACAGCTGAAAACAGGGACTGACATGAACTCTCTACGACCGCTAGATTCACAAATGCTGCTGCTGAGCAAAGTTTTAGACCTGCGTGCAGAAAAGGCTCAGGTTATTTCATCAAATATCGCCAACGCTGAAACCCCTGGCTACTCCCCTTCTGTTTTTAATTTTGAGCAGGATCTGAGAAATGCTGTCCAGGGGAGTAACCCTGTTAACCTTGCCACATCGAACAAAAACCATTTTTCCCTGAACAGTGAAAATTTCAATTCTGTTACAGGTAAAATAACCAAAACAGCAGATGGATCGGGGCCAGGCGACGGCAACGATGTAAGTGTTGAACAGGAAATGATCTCCCTCTCGGAAAATGAAATATTATACGAGACCTCGGCCCAGCTGCTGAAAAAACGAATCGGCCTGCTTAAATATGTCATATCCGGCGGACAATAGGCTGCAGCCTGAACAACCTATCGATTTAAAAAAAGGAAAAAACAAAATGGACATATTTAATACGTTTCAAATAAGCAGTTCAGCGCTCAAAGCCAACATGATTCGGTTGAACACTATCAGCTCCAACCTTGCAAATGTTGAGACAACATCCACCCCGGAGGGAGGTGCGTACAGAAAGAAATCAGTCTATTTCAAAAGCATGCCAATGGAATTCCAGAAGCATCTGGATAGTCATCTGAAAAACTCGGTACAGGGTGTTGAGGTGACGAAAATCATGGCAGACCAGACCCCTTTTAAAAAGGTATATAATCCATCCCATCCGGATGCCGGACCGGATGGATACGTGGAGATGCCTAATATAAACGTACTTGAGGAAATGGTCGACATGATGTCCGCCACAAGAGCATATCAGGCCAATGTCACCACCATCAAATCGGCAAAGAGAATGGCATTAAAAGCTTTGGAAATAGGTAAATAATCACTGCGTTATAAAGAGGCAAAAAACTAATGAACCCTGTAAATGGAATTACTGCTCTCCCCGGTCCCCAGGTCAATCCTGTCGCAACCGGGAATGATAACAGTGCAAAATCCTCTTTCGGAGAACTTCTCTCCTCAACACTTGAATCTGCCAACAGTACTCAGCTGACTGCAGACAAGGCTATTGAAAATTTTGTCACAGGAGATGCAAAACATCTTCATGAAGTGATGATTAGTGTTGAGGAGGCTGATATATCTCTTCGTATGCTTGTACAAATTCGTAATAAGGCGCTGACAGCCTATGAAGAGATCATGCGAATGCAGATCTGACACCGGCGAAAGATTGCGTCCCTGCATACTTCGTTCTTTTTAACCCATACTGCGAACAGGATTATTTATGGAAGCTGAAGAAGAGAAAGTTCCCTCCTCAACAAAAACTGCTGATCCTCCAATGATTCAGCCGACGGCAAAGAGCCCCCTCATGGTTATTCAGAACTGGCCGATTTCAAGAAAAATTGCGACCGTTGGAGTTCTGCTTCTCTCCATACTGCTTTTTGGATTTTTAATTTTTAAGGCGGGAACCGCTGATCATCAGCTTCTTTACGCCAACCTCTCCGTAAACGACGCCTCATCCATTTCCGACCTTTTAAAAACCAGGGGAATTGCATATTCACTGAAGAATGGAGGCCGTGATATCTGGGTACCGGCAAACAAGATATACCAGACCCGTCTGGATCTGGCCGCCAAAGGTATGCCGACAGGTGGAGGAGTAGGGTTTGAAATCTTTGATAAACAGAGTTTTGCCCTTACTGACTTCGTACAGAAAGTAAATCATACCAGAGCACTCCAGGGAGAACTGGCCAGAACCATATCCTCACTTGAGCCAGTTGAATCTACCAGAGTACACCTCGCGCTACCTGAAAAAAGGCTGTTCAAAAATCAACAGAAAAAAGCGACAGCATCAGTAATTATCGCTCTGAAACCTGGGAAAAAACTGGAAACGAAACAGGTGAAAGGGATAATTCATCTGGTAGCCGGATCAGTCGCCGGCCTTGCAACAACTGATGTCAATATTATCGATTCCAGCGGAACGGTACTTGACGGTGATGAAAAGTCAGAAAAAGATAATGGCAGATCACTTGACATGCTCTCCTATCAGCAGCAGGTCGAACATAGACTTGAATTGAGGGCTCAGGATCTTCTTGATAAAACGATGGGCAGAGACCGTGCCATTGTTCGGGTTACAGCTTCTCTTGATTTCTCCAAGGTGGAGAAAACGGAAGAGTTTTACGATTCGGACGATCCTGTTATCAGAAGCGAACAGTTGAGCGAGGAAAGCAGTGGAAGCCAGACGACAGGAGGAATCCCCGGAGTCCAGTCTAATTTCGACAACAATTTTCAGGGACAGCGCAATACAGAGCCTCCATCAAACAGCAGTTCTCGCACCACCAATTATGAAATCAGCAAGACTGTCAGCAAAATTATCAATCCCATCGGCAGCATTATCAATTTGTCTGTCTCTGTGGTTGTCGCTGACAGGGTTGAAAAAGACAACAACGGAGTTCCTGTGGCCACAGTGCCCCTCAGCAGTGAGGAGTTGAAATCTGTCAAAAATATGGTCAGCACAGCCATAGGCCTGGTTCAGGAACGTGGCGACATGATAAACGTTGTTTCAATGCCTTTTACTGATACACAAGCAACTCTCCCCCAACCCCAACAACAGGATCCTCAACTTTTCTATCAGTACCTCCCCCTTGTAAAATATGGTCTGATTCTTCTCGGAATTCTGTTTATCTATCTTCTCCTGATAAGGCCGATCATAAAAACCATGCGCGGCGATGTACAGAATCACTACAAAACAGTGCAACAACTTGAGCAGGAACAGAATATAAATGTCAAAGAAGAAAAGCCCGTTCTTCCTCCTGTAGATGACGCAATTTCAACTCTCAAGAAAGAGGTGCTCCAGAACCATATACCCACCTCCTTTATCGTTAAAAACTGGATACAGGAAGGATAACCGATGGCAATAGAGACCTTAACAGGCATCAACAAAGTTGCAGTACTCCTTATATGTCTCGGAGAGGATGCTGCATCAAAGATTTTTGATGAACTCTCTGACGAGGAGGTGAGGCTGGTTACCCGGGCAATGGGAACAATCAATCATATCCCGGAGGAGATCAAGGAGAAGGTTCTGGCAAACTACCATGAAGCTCGTAATCATTTTGCAGGGATCTATGTAAAAGGTGAAGATTTTGCCAAAAATGCCATCGCAGCCACCTCAGGAGATCAGCGCTCTGACTACTTAATGGATCAATTTATCTCCGCTACAGATTCAAAATCGCTGGAAACCATATCACTAATGGCTCCACGCATGGTTGCCAGCCTGCTTGAACATGAACACCCACAAACCATCGCCCTGGTACTTTCCACCCAGCACGTTGAGCATGCCAGTGAGATTCTATCACATCTTCCGGAAGAGATGCAGACAGACGTAACTTATCGGATCTCAAAGATTGAGAGAGTTTCACCGGAAGTTATCAGCAGAATAGAGGATGCCTTGAACCGTGAAATAGGTCTGGTATCAGGAAAGGCTCACAGAAAGGTTGGTGGTATTGATGCAGTCGTTGGTATCCTGAATCATATGAAAAACAATCTCGACCTGGATATCCTTGAGAAAATGGAAGAAACCGACCCCAATATGGCGGATGAAATAAGAAAGAAACTGTTCACTTTTGAGAATCTTATGGCCCTGGATGGTAGATCACTGCAGATGATTTTAAGGGAAATCAACAACGATTCTCTCACTATAGCCCTCAAAACTGCTTCAGAACAGATGAAAGAGAAAATTTTTGAGAACATGTCAATACGGGCTGCGGACATGATTAAAGATGACCTTGAAACAATGGGTCCGGTACGTTTATCCGAAGTTGAGCTCATGCAGCAGACCATAATCAAAATTGCCATGAAACTTGAAGCTGAAGGAAAGCTCCTGCTTGGACCGGGAGGAGAAGATGAGCTTGTCTAGGTTTTTCAAAGATTGCGGGTCATTCCAACCCGAAAATATTTTAAAACCAGATGTCGCAGCATCAGTTCCCGGCGACTCCAGTTCTGGTTTGGATTCTCCTGCTGACAATTTTCAAGGCGGTAATCCCGACAGTGGAAAAACCGATTCAGAGTCTCTCAACACCATTAGCAAGGTAGAACATGCAAAAGAGCACCAGACTAAAGAGGTTGCACCTCCTGATATCGGCGAGGCAATTGAAAAAGCATATAATGAAGGGTTTCAGGATGCACTCAGGGAGTATACCGGCAACTATCAGGCAGCTGAGAAATCTCTTATTGCCATGTTTGAACAGCTGGAGACTCTAAAGGAATCAGTTATCGTCAACAGCAGGCAGGAGATACGGGAATTCACTCTGGCCATTGCAGAAAGAATTGTCCGTTACTCTCTGCGCAACAATGACAACACAATAATTGCAACTATTGATGAAGCTCTGCAGCGTGCTGTCAAATCTGAAGAATTCAATATTTATATCCATCCTGATGACTACCAGGCAGTTCTCGATAAATCAGCCGATCTTATTGCAGGGATAAGCAGTCTCAAAAATATTGTCATCAAACAGGATAGCAGTATTGAAAAAGGAGGCGCAAAAATTGAATCAGACAATTGCACTATTGATGCCACAATTTCCGGTCAATTTGACGCTATCCGCGAAGAAATAATAAAACGTGGCTGACATGGGATTGGGAGCCAACTCAGTAAAATCTTCCAGGGGTAACATTTAACAGATGGCAGCAGACAGTTCGTATATTGAAAGCATTGAAACCATAAAAGTCTGGGGTAAAGTCACCCGTATTGTAGGTCTGGTGATTGAAGGTTTCTGTCCTCATGCGTCTATTGGCTCTCTCTGCCAGCTGACACCTGTTGATGGAACTGATAATATCTTTGCCGAAATTGTCGGTTTCAAAAACGGCAAAGCATTACTCATGCCTCTTGGCGAATTACGGGGCCTTGGCCCCGGCAGTCTTATCCGGGTGGTCAGAAACAGTGCAACAATTAAAGTAGGTAATAACCTGCTCGGCAGGGTTATCGACGCAATGGAAATCCCCCAGGACGGATTACCGTCTCCTGTTCTCACTGAAGAAAAAGATCTCTACTCTCTTCCCCCGGGGCCCCTTGAAAGAGAAAATATCAACCAGACTCTTGATCTCGGTATCAGTGCAATAAACGGCTTTACAACCTGCGGAATGGGACAACGGATGGGTATCATGGCAGGGTCAGGTATTGGCAAAAGTGTACTGCTCGGGATGATGGCCAGGTACACCAATGCGGATATTAATGTTATTGCCCTGATCGGAGAGAGAGGAAGAGAAGTTCGGGAATTCATTGAAAGAGATCTGGGAAAAGATGGCCTTGCCCGTTCAGTAATTGTTGCGGTCACCTCCGACCAGCCGCCACTTCTGCGCATGAGAGGAGCTTTTGTCGCAACGGCAATAGCAGAATATTTCAGTAACCAGGGGAAAAATGTCCTCCTTATGATGGATTCCGTCACACGTTTTGCCATGGCCATGCGGGAGATTGGTCTGGCAGTAGGGGAGCCGCCCACGACTAAAGGGTACACCCCTTCCGTGTTTGCGACACTCCCTAAGCTGCTGGAACGAGCAGGAAAATTTAAAAACAGGGGCACCATCACAGGGCTCTACTCAGTGCTGGTCGATGGAGATGATATGACAGAACCCGTCGCCGACTCAGTCCGTTCAATCCTTGATGGTCATATTGTTCTTTCCAGAAAACTGGCATCCAAAAATCATTTCCCTGCTATAGATATTATCAACTCCACCAGCAGGGTTATGCGTAATATCGTGTCATCCCGCCACCTTGAACTGGCCGGGAAAGCGAGGGAGGTGCTGGCCAACTATGCTGAAGCTGAAGATTTAATTAATATCGGCGCCTATGTAAAGGGATCAAACAGTAAGATTGACTATGCAATTAATAAAATTGACCTGATCAATGATTTTTTAAAACAGGAGTTTAATAAGCCAACAACATTAAAAGAATCTATTAAGCAGTTGGGAAACATGCTCAGTAATCGAAAGGATGAGGAAATTCAGAAAAAAAACAGACGGGAAACAGATAAACCTGACTCACTCTGATCTTCAACTCCGTAACTGAGCGCTTTTTTTAAACCCTATGAAACCATTTACCCTGGAGACGGTACTTACCTATAGAAAACGATTAGAGGATACTGCCCTCCTCCGATTAAACGACGCCAAGGAGCAGGAAGAAATAATCCTGCAGAAACTTAACGAAAAGAAGGGACAGCTGGATCTCCTCATCAACAAAAGTTCACAACTGCAAAGTGAAACTATTTCTATTCCTGATCTCATAAATTATGAAAATAGAATTTTCTATTTAAAAGAAAAAATTGCTGCAGTTTTAAAAAAACTTGAGGAAAAAATTGAAAATACAAAAGCAGAACAGCATAATCTGAATGAAAAAATTAAGCAGAGGAAGATTATGGAAAATCTCAAGGATCAGCAGAACAGGCTGTGGCAGGAACATCTCGACAAAAAAGAAACGGCACTCGCAGATGAGGTTGGAATTACACGCCACAGGTCTCGCAATCTATCCTGACAGAATACTCTGACCCGAATAAATCGGAATTTTTAAAAGCCTGGATAAGTACCTTGGTAGTGTAAACAGTCATATAGTTTCAAAATATATTGCCCAGTTTCTTGTTTTTTATTACAGGCTTTCTGGGGTGAGGTACTGAGCTCTGTTAACTGCCAGCGCAAACCACCAGCACACAAAAGAAGGATTTCAAGTATGAACATTTTCTCCCGAACGCTCCTCACAGCAGCAATCGCAGCTTTACTTTTATCAATAAACCCAACCCTCCAAGCAGCAGACTTGCTTTCAGCCGGAGAATTTTCATCTGTTGAAGGGAGAAGACTGCAGCATCTGGTTATTGAAGAAAGAACAAATGTCCACAAAGAGCAGGAAGAGCTCATTTTGAAGAAAAAGGGGCTAAAGACCCTTGAAGATGCTGTCGATAAGAAACTTGTTGAGATTAACAGCAAGCTTGCAGAGTTGAAAAAACTGCAAAAAAAGATTGAACTCCTTCTCGCAGAAAAATCAGTAGAAGAGAAAAAGAGAGTAAAAAGTTTAGCATCCATATACGAAAGAATGACTCCGGAAAAAGCATCTCTTGCACTTTCCGGACTTGATCAGCAGCTTGCCGCAGATCTTCTTGCCAATATGAAGGTTAAATCGGCAGCAAAAATACTTGACCAGACATCAAAAACTAAAACTACCCAGCTGAGTACTGCTTTTTCAACCATACTACTTGAGTGAAAACAATGACGCAGATAGCGATCGTCCAGCCATCCCCCCCACTCCCTCCCCCCGGAAATCCGACCTCAGAGAGTTACCGGAATTCCTTTAGTCCCCACCTGAAAGACAGCATTGCTGAAAAGGATGCTGCACAAGACGTCAGTACCCGGAATAAGCCAGAACAGAATAACTTTGCAGGCGATGAATCACAGTTACCTGCTCATGTTGCCAGCAACCTGTCAGCTCCCATGCAAAACGGGCAGACTACTCCCCGACCTGAAAGTCCTGAGGGAGGGAAGAGTTCTCAGGTTTCAGATGGTATGGAAGTACCAGTCAATTTGAAAACTGGAGACCTGCCATCAAAACTCACGCTTTCAGTTTCAAAAAATGGAGCAGCCCTGCCGCAGGACGGAGCAGACACAGAAAACTTACCTTTCAAAATCAATATTGCTCTCACTGACTCCGGGAACAACAGTATTCAACCCGCTCCACTGATAGAAAACAATGCCATGCTGAGACAACTGCAGCAGATAATTGAAACCGGTAATGAAACCAAAACGGTATCTGTCCAGGGAACAGCAGGCCGGTTTTCCCTCCCTGTTACCAGTGACACAGCAATTGCTCAGGATGGATTTTTTTCTACTCAAATTCTTCAGCCGCAAAATTTTAATGAAAAACAGGAAGTAAGACCCCAATCATTACGGCAGGATGCACTGGCCCAATACCTGGAGGCCAAGGTCAACAGCAGAGATCAGAATCAAGCTAATCCAGGTTCAACGGAGGGAGAGCAGCAAAACGACACACGGAATCAACAGGCGCTATTATCTTCCCAGACAAACACTCCACTTTCTTCCGATCAGGCAGGCAGTCTGCAGCAATTTTCGCCCTTTTTAAGCAACATAAACAATACTCACCTGCAAAGTTCACCAGAGAGTATACGGCTGCCCTCCGGTATGATTGTCTATGAGGAAAATGTTGTTCAGCAGATTACTGATCGCTTTCACAGTTTGAAACAGATAGACGCCAGCAGGCTGACTTTGAAACTTCACCCGGCCGAACTTGGTGCGCTGAGAATTGACCTGACCGTAAAAGAAGGATCAATAAAGGCAAATGTCCTGGCACAGAGTCAGCACATTCAGGAGATTATCGAGAGAAATCTTCCAAAACTTAAAAATTCTCTTGCCAGCCAGGGCTACACCATTGATCAAATAGTGGTCACTGCACAGTCTGATACTGTAGCGGATTTTAACCCGTTTGAACAACATCTTTCAAATCAGCAGGACTACTCACTGAACGGTGACGGACCCGGAAAATTCCATAAATTTAATAGCGTCTTAGAAGATGTCTTTGAAGAAACAACCGGTACGGCAACGGGCGTTAATATAAAAGTATAGGGTAGTTCGAGGGAGCAAAAAAAATGAGCAGTTATATAGATGTTATCAGCCAGGGAAACACCGCAGCTGCGGCCGGAGTTAAAAATGAAATCAATAGTAAAACCAGCATGGGAAAAGAGGATTTCCTCACTCTTCTGGTAACCCAGTTGCAAAACCAGGATCCTCTCAATCCTGATAATCCAACAGAATTCACGGCCCAGCTTGCACAGTTCAGTTCGCTGGAACAATTATTTACCTTAAATGAGAGCATGAATGATCTAGTAACCTCCAATGCAGCATCTGATAAATTTTCTTCCCTGAATACTATCGGGAAAGAAGTTGCTTACCAGAGCGACAGCTTTAATTTCTCAGGGGAATCAAGGGAAATCGGTTATCAGCTCGACAGTCCAGCCACCGAAATTACACTTGAGCTTCAGCAAAATGGAACCACAATCGCGACTCTGCAAGGCACAGAATTGACAAAAGGAAGTCATTTTATTCTCTGGGATGGACTGACTACAAGTGGTGCTCCTGCACCTGTCGGCAGCTATAAAATCCGGATAAATACCAAATCAATTGATGGCGAAAGTGCAGCTGCCTTACCTCTCATCAGGTCAGAAGTGACCGGGGTTGACCTGGCCGGAGAATCTGGTGGTATCCTTATCACTCTTGACGGTGAAACGAATTATGGTGACATAGTCGGCATCTACAACCCCGGATCGGAAGCTGGTTCCGGACAGGGGGAAGAGGAGGAAATGAGTGAGAGTACACTTGAAACAGTGGCATCATTAACTGAAGATGTAAAAGAAATCATGGAATAAGAAAGAAGAGAAAAGATGCTGGATTATCTTACTGTCCGGCTGAGAATTAAGGGGAAAAATATGGGAATATCAAGTGCACTATACAGCGGAGTCAGCGGCCTGAACACAAATGGCCAGGCAATGAGTGTTATCGGCAACAATCTTGCAAATACGAATACTATCGGTTTTAAGGGAGCACGAACCATTTTTTCAGACCTGTTGTCGAGCTCTATCAGCGATTCCAGCGGACAATCCCAGGTAGGCCGAGGTGTTGGGATATCAACGGTTGATAATGTATTCAGCCAGGGCACCTTCGAGTCAACAGAATCTAATCTGGATGTGGCAATTGAAGGCGATGGTTTTTTTATGCTTAAAGATGTTGGCAATCAGACACCGTATTATTCGAGGGCCGGAGCATTTAGATTCGATAGTGATGGCTATCTTACAAATCCTGAAGGGATGCGTGTTCAGGGTAGAGAATTTGATACAGACGGTACTATAAGAGCTGGTGACCCCGGAGATATTCATGTCGCTGATACAGGGTTGATTGGAGGAAGTGTTACCTCCACTGCAACATTAAATACAAACCTTGACTCCAGTGAAGCGATCCTTCCCCTTGGCGGATTTGACATGTCAGATCCGAACACCTTCAGCTACTCATCATCCATTAATGTTTTTGACACTCTCGGATCTCCCCATCTCCTCACTACCTATTTTCTCAAAACTGGTAATAACAGCTGGAACTGGGCCTGGAGTGCCGAACAGGAGGGAGGAACGATCCTCCAGGGCATCGGATCCAACACTCTCAATTTTACCGCGGATGGTGTATTAACCAATGATGCCCTTGACCCTCCTCTGAATACTGTAGGCACCATTCCAGCTTTAGACTGGAATAACAGCACTACTCCAACTCCTGTTGAAATCACATTTGACACAACCCAGTTCAATAGCGCATCGGCTGTGATTTCACAGGAGCAAAACGGTTTTGGAGCAGGAGACCTTATAGGTATAGGTATAGATCCGGACGGAATTGTTATCGCCTCCTATTCAAATGGCGAGCAGACGAAAATATCCCAGCTCACATTAAGCAAATTTGTCAACCCTAATGGCCTGATTCAATCCGGCAGAAACCTCTATTCCGCAACGGCTGCATCCGGTCCACCCAGAACCGGGCTGCCTGGTCCTGAATTAGGTAAAATCTTCACTAATTCCCTGGAGCAGTCCAATGTGGATATGGGTGCTGAATTCGTCAAAATGATCACCATACAGCGTGGTTTTCAGGCCAACTCCAAAATCATTACAACCGTTGACGAATTGCTTGGAGAGCTCATTAATCTCAAACGGTAATCGTCATTTTTTTGACTATATATTTCCCCAGCAGCAGAGCCGGTCAGTAAATACCGGCTCTGTTTCATTTTCAACCATTGTTTTTCCTTCCTTTCACCTGAAACACCCCCCTGAAATCTATTATTTTTGTCATTTATTCTTAAATGGAATGCTTTTTGCTAGTTTTCAAGAGCTGAAACTCCTTTAAAGAGTCGGCACAATGTTAATTAGTTAGGCCTTACCCTTGAGTTTTAGAAAACGAAAGTCTATGATATGAAGATAGGTAGGTAATTTTAAGTTATAATTGACTTTTTATACCTGTTACTCTTTCATCAATCAGGCTGGAGGGCATTTTTTGGATCTTTCGACAATAATTGGAATTTGTGCCGCCTTTGGACTTATGATTATGGCCATCCTCCAGGGTGGGCCACTGATAATCTTTTTTAACATCCCCGCCATTATGATTGTTTTCGGCGGTACTCTTGGCAATACACTGGTTCATTACAGCTTTCATGATGTTTTTGATGCACTCAATGTTGCCAAAAAAGCCTTTCTTCACAAAAAAATTCCGGTGAATTCTCTCATCGTTCAATTAATGGGGTTCGCCAATAAAGCACGAAAGGAGGGAATCCTTGCCCTGCAGGGATCCATGGTTGATGTGGAGGATGAATTCCTTAAAAAGGCCATACAGATGGCAGTAGACGGGCAGGAACCCGAAACATTACGATCCATGCCCAATACAGAAATTGAATATATTCGGCTCAGGCATGAGAGGGGAGCAGATATTTTTACTGCAATCGCCTCCTATGCCCCCGCCATGGGAATGGTAGGAACCCTTATTGGTCTCGTGCAGATGCTGCAGACGATGGATGACCCTTCCTCCATCGGGCCCGCAATGGCTGTTGCGCTTCTCACAACGTTTTATGGAGCAGTTATCGCCAATGTAGTCTGTTCTCCCATTGCCGGCAAACTGAAAAACCGTTCAGCTTCG
>JAFDME010000073.1 GCA_019306075.1 Deltaproteobacteria bacterium
GGGAGGCAGTGTTATCGGCTTAAGAGAGGGCCCGGGAACTGGAAACAATCAATTACGAGATAGTTTCTGCATTGATGGCGAGAGTACCCCGTATATATTCAGGCTTATCATCGTCGTCCTGAAGAGTCCCTCTGCGGGCAAATATAACGGCAGCACCTGAGCATCTATTCAGCATCATTAAATAAATAATTTTTATTACTGCTGAACTTCAGTTGCAATATTTGATAGTTTCCTTGAGCCGCAGTGCTGCAGCAGGATACCGGAAAACGTCCATGCTCGTGCCTCGCTGCGGGATTGTTTGCCTGTATCCTGCTGCAACCCTTGCTGCCAGCTAAATCAGAAGAAGGTCACTTGTTGGCAGCAGAGTTTGCGTGGTAATCAGAACTTATTTTGACTTGTCTTGTCAGACTGTTTTTCCGGGAAGTAGCCAGAAAAACAGAAGAGAGGAAGACAAAGTAGTGGCCCTGCTGTGAGTCATAGAGGAAAGAATTCAGAGTACAGCCCACAGCCATGCTGACCACTATCCCCTGGAGCATCCACCTGTCCGGCCTTGCCAGTTTGAAGGAGGCAGAGAGCATTGCTGCAAGGAGAAGAAGAAAGAGGGCGAGGCCAACTGCTCCAAGCTGCACCGCGATAAAGAGATACTCATTATGCGGATTCCCTGTATGTTTGATGGTTGTACCTTCAATGAGCTTGTCATGTGCGACTTCAAATCCTCCCGTGCCGTGGCCGAAAACCGGTTTTTCCTTAAATAATACCAGGCAGTCGTTGTACCAGTCGAGCCTCATTCCCATGGATGTCCGGGCGCTTCCCTGTTCATAGGTCTGAATTTCATTTATCGCTTCATTTATACGCTGTGATACGTTGCCCGAAGACAGGTAGAGCGTTGTGGAGGCTGTTGCCAGCAGCATGAATCCAATCAGCTGCATTTTAAGTGAGAAGTGCTGGACAGTGTAAAGAACAGCGAGACAGATAAGAACCAGCATGCCAATCCTGCCCGGGGCAAGAAATGTGAGATTGGCCAGGGCCACGGCACCGGTAAATAACCAGAAATACCTGTCCTGTCTGGATTCTGTTGCCCGCTGAGCCGACCAGTATATGAGGATGGCCATAAAAAAGGAGTGGGTTATATGATAGACCAGGGAGTCCCCGAACCTGTGGGAGGTGATGAGGGAGAGTGACATACCGAAAGAAACCAGCATCAGCACAATACAGCCGGCTATAAAACTGTATTCGGCAGCGACTCTCGCCCATGGTTTGTCGCTAAGAAGAGAAATAACAATGGGGAAAAAGATAAGTTCACGGTACTTTTTAAGATTACTCAGACTATCGAGCAGGTTCGCCGGAGAGTAGGCAATTCCAATGACAAACAGCAGGAAAAGAAGAAAGGCGACCAGTGATACCGGGCTGTTTTTCAATATTTGAGGCAATTCCATGAATTTTCCGGAGAGTACCCAGAAGAGAACGGCCAACACAGAAAACAGTGCGATATAGGCGGTGGAAAAGGGTATGAAGAAGCAGGTGGCGATAACTGCAAAGGCACCCGCCTGGGAAAAATAGTACGGTATTGTCTTTTTAGTGTTCAATGTCCCTCTACATCCTCAACGTGCAGTGAGCCGGTAAAACTCAATTTTTTGCTCTGTTACGTACGCATGACAAACTCGTAAAAAGCCAACTGTCTCCAAGATACCACTGAACCGTCAGCTAAGTCGACTCTATTTTGCAGAGTTATGCTGTTTCCCTATTTTTTTAATTTGAAGCCGAATGGTTGGGCTTATAGGATCGTGGTTCTGCCAAAATGAATATTTTCGCAAGGAATGGAATAAATATTGTTTTATTACAAAAAGTGTTTTGCAAACGTAACAATTCCATGTATTGATACTCAGACAGTATTGGGAAATGGTATTACTTGGTACCGATCCGTTTCTCTTTTCTTTTGTTCATTTGCGACTATACAGCTTTCGTAACAGCGAAGCGGTGTCATAGTTGTGACATTGATTTCATGGGTGTCGGTTTTTAATTTTATTTAAGGAGGAGTTTATGAAGAAAAAATTAGCTGCTGCTGTTTTTACCTGTTCTGCCCTGTTTATTGCGGGCACAGCAATGTCGGCCAATACCATAAAAATTGGCTACAATATTCCAATGACCGGAGATATTCCGAAAGTTGGTGAGTCTTCCAAGTTCTCAGCTGAAATGCTGAAGGCTGATATCAATGGTGCCGGTGGACTGGAGGTCGGCGGTAAAAAATATATGCTTGAGTTTATCTATGAGGATAACGAAGCCAAGGCTGAATCTGCTGTAACCACTGCCCTGAAACTGATTGATAAGGATCAGGTTCTGGCCATGATTGGTCCCAATTCAAGCAAGCAGGCAGTTCCTGCCGGTCAGGTTGCTGATGATAATCAGACGGTTATGGTTACTCCATGGTCCACCAACCCTGATACTACTCTGGATCGACCGTGGGTCTTCCGTGCGGCATTCCTTGATCCTTTCCAGGGACCCGTAGCGGTTAACTTTGCGGTTAAGACCTTTAACGCGAAGACTGCGGCGGTTCTCTATGATCTCTCCAACGATTATTCGAAAGGGTTGGCGGAAATATTCCGTGATGTTTTCGAAAAGAAACTCGGCAAGGGTTCTGTTGTTGCCTTTGAGAGTCATGGTACCAAGGATCAGGACTTTTCTGCGCAGTTGACCAAGATCATCAGCGCAAAACCGGATTTTATCTTTTTGCCGGATAATTACAATCAGGTGGCTCTTATTGTCAAGCAGGCTCACCAGCAGGGCTATAAAGGCCAGTTTATGGGCTCTGACGCATGGGGCTCTTCTGAGCTTATGACCCTTTGCGGCGATGACTGTAAAGGGCTCTACTTTTCCACCCATTACGCCGCAGCCGGTGCAACCGGGGCGACCAAAGAATTTATCGACCGCTATACCAAGAAATATGGTTATGTGCCTGATGATGTTGCCGCCCTTACCTGGGATGCAACCCGCATTGTTCTGCAGGCAATTCAGGGTACCGGCGGTCTCACCGGCAAGCTGAGAAAAGATCGTAAAGCCGTACTCAAGGCGATGTCCGCCATTCCCACATTTGCCGGTATCACCGGCAACATGAAGTTTGATGAGCAGGGTGATCCTGTGAAATGTGCGGTAGTTGTGAAGATCAGTGATTCCGGCACGTTTGAGTTTGCCGAGTCTGTTTGCCCCTGATCGTAATCACGAACCATATTTAGACAGGGTTCATATTTGCCGGCAGGCACAGATATTTTTGTGCCTGCCGGACTGTTTTGGATCCGGTGTGTCAGGCTCTCTGTTCTTTTTAAACCAAATAGAATGTGGCGGAGAGAGTCTGGACAATAGAGAGCAAGAGGCGTTTCATGCTAGAGAGTATTATTCAAAATTTAATTAATGCACTGCAATGGGGAAGTTTTTACGCCCTTATTGCCCTCGGATACACCATGGTTTATGGAGTGCTGACTCTGATAAATTTTGCTCATGGTGATGTTTTTATGGTTGGAGCATATATCGCTTTTTTTGCTGCGACCTTTATTCTGAGCACTTTAGGATTGCCCGGATGGGTGGCGCTGGCTCTAACCATACCGATTACCATGATCCTGACCTCTATTGTCGGGGTTTCACTGGAGCGGATTGCCTATCGCCCTCTGCGGCGAAAAGGGGCACACAGACTGTATGTTGTTATTACAGCATTGATGTGCGGCCTGATTCTTGAAAATGGTAACCTGGCAATATTTGGTGCCAGTCGTAAAGCTTTCCCTGAGCTCATTTCCGTCCACGTCTATACCATTGGCGGGGTGAGTTTTACCAACCTGAAAATTGCTGTTATCGGTACTGCGATTCTCTCCTTTTTTATCCTCCAGTGGATTGTAACAAGGACCAAGGTGGGGATGGCTATGCGGGCCATCTCCTATGACAAATTTGCGGTACCCCTTATGGGGATTCCCATAGATAATATCATTGTCATTACTTTTATACTCGGCTCCGCCTTTGCCGGTCTTGCCGGTCTGCTTTTTGGTATGAGTTATCCGATCCTCGAACCATATATGGGTGCACTTATCGGCTGGAAGGCCTTTATCGCAGCTGTGGTAGGTGGAATCGGTGATATCAGGGGGGCGTTTTTAGGAGGGTTTCTGCTGGGAGCGGTGGAGATCCTGGTGGTGGCCGTGTTTCCTTCCACTTATCGGGACCTGATCGCTTTTACAGTGCTGCTTGTCATCTTGTCAGTGAAACCGACAGGCCTTTTTGGCATCGCCAAAACTACCAAGATATAAGGGGATGCCGATGTTAGCATTATTTCGACGATATTCAGTGCAGCTGTTCCTGGTGACTCTTGGGGGCGTCATTACCTATCTGGCATATCAGGAGGCTATCGGCCTCTATTATTTGTCAGTTCTGATGTTTATGGGAGTTAATATAATTCTCTCCACCAGTTTGAATCTTGTGAATGGGAATATGGGGGAATTTTCCTGCGGGCATGCCGGTTTTATGTGCGTGGGTGCCTATGTTTCCTCGGTTCTGGGAGTGCTGCTGTTTTCCAAGGATAAGATTTTTGGTGCCCCCTTACTTGACCCCTCTCTTGCCATTTACTTTTTCCCTTTGATTATCATAATAGGGGGGATTGCTGCCGCAGTCGCGGGTCTGCTGGTAGCTCTGCCATCATTTAAGACCCGTGGTGATTATCTGGCCATTATCACTATTGCCGCCAACTATATTATTATCAGTTTTATTGAAAATCTCGGTGTTATCGGCGGATCCCGTGGTTTTATGGGGATGAAAAAAGTTCTCAATGCCATGAGAGACTCTGTCGATTTACCCTGGATGGTTATCTGGGTGTTTATCTTCACCATCTTCACCATATGGATTCTGCGCCGCTATAATTCCTCGACCTTTGGTAAAGGAGTGTCTGCCATCTGTCAGGACGAGGTCGCGGCTGAAATCATGAGTGTCAATACCAACAAGATGAAGGCCATCACTTTTATGCTCTCTTCTGGTCTTGCTGGAGTTGCAGGAGGGTTGTTTGCTTATATTATCGGCTATGTAAATCCCGGCAGTTTTAATATCCTGAAATCCACAGAAGTACTGGTAATGGTTTATCTCGGAGGAATGGCCTCTCTGTCCGGTGCCGTAATTTCTGCTATATTTTTCACTATTCTGCTGGAAATACTGAGGCCACTGCAAATTTTCAAATGGGTCATAATTCCTCTTATCCTCATTATTGTCATGCAGTTCAGGCCGGAGGGGATCATGGGGAACCGTGAGCTTTCTGACGTATTCCCGTGGATGAAACGTTTCTACAAATTTAAATGATTATGCAGATGCAAAACACTACAAAAGAGTCAGCCCCGGTTCTGGAAATCAGCGATATGACCCAGCGATTTGGCGGATTGACAGCGATAGCTGATTTTAATGTCAGTCTTGGTCCTGACGCCATGGCTGGTCTTATCGGCCCCAATGGAGCCGGGAAAACAACGGCTTTTAACCTGGTAAGCGGTTTTTATCAGCCTACCGAGGGTGAAATCCGAATTTGTGGTAAGCCGACTGCCGGATTGAAACCTCATAAGGTGACTGCTCTTGGTGTGGCACGCACCTTTCAGAATATCAGGCTATGGAACCAGATGACGGTTCTTGATAATATAAGGGTTGCCCAGCATGGCAAGCTTGACTACGGTTTTTTCAAGTCTATCCTGCGTACCAGTGATTATTTTGAGTGTGAAGAGCGTATTGAAAAAGAGGCGAGGGAGCTTCTGAAGATATTTGAGCTTGACAAGTATGTAGATGAATATCCCACTAATCTCCCCTACGGTCTTCAGCGTAAACTTGAGATCGTACGGGCTCTTTCCGAGAAACCCAAGCTGCTGCTGCTGGATGAACCCGCCGCCGGTTTGAATTCAGCTGATATTCAGGAACTGATCCGGCTTATACGTTGGATACACGATACCTTCGATGTGTCAATCTGGCTGATTGAGCATCATATGGACGTCATGATGGAGTTATGTGACGATATTAAGGTAATCGACTTTGGACAGACCATAGCAGAAGGTACTGCTGACCATGTCCGTAATCACCCTGCGGTTATCTCTGCTTACCTGGGAGACGATAATTTATAATGCTGCTCTCTGTTGAAAATCTTATAGTTAAATACGGCAATATTCAGGCACTGCACGGTGTCAGTTTTTATGTGAATGAGGGTGAGATTGTCACCCTCATCGGGGCTAATGGTGCAGGTAAAACCACCAGCCTTCATGCCATTACCAGGCTTCCCCCTCCAGAGGCACCGCGGGTCGTTTCAGGTGATATCAGATTTAAGGGCGATTCCATTCTGAAAACCCAACCCTCGTCAGTTGTGAAGGATCTGCATCTTGCCCTGGTACCCGAGGGGCGGCATATCTTTGGTAATCTGTCGGTCATGGAAAATCTGATACTGGCAACCTACTCAAGAGACAAGAACATCGATTTCACCGCAGAATACCAGCGTATTTTTGATCTTTTTCCCCGCCTTGAAGAGCGAAAAAATCAGCGAAGCGAGTCTCTTTCCGGAGGTGAGCAGCAGATGCTTGCTGTTGGCCGGGCACTTATGACTGGTTGTACATTTCTCCTCCTTGATGAACCCTCAATGGGGCTTGCACCGGTACTCAAGTATGAGCTGTTCCGTACCCTGAAACGGCTGAATGAGGAGGGGATGACTATCCTTTTGATTGAGCAGAATGCCAGTCTTGCCCTGAATCTCGCACATAGAGGCTATGTCCTCGATACAGGTGAAGTTGCCGCCGAGGGTACTTCAGAGGAACTGTCTAATAATCCTGAGGTGAAAAAAGCCTATCTGGGCGGCTGATCTTCTCTGCCGGTCTTTTGTCTGATCAGGTTTTCGTCCGTTAAGGTGGCCTTAAGTCGGAAAAGATCCCAGGGAACCATCTTCAATGTCTGATACTTTAAAGTTTGAACTTAAATTCCTCGATCGCATTGGTATTGTCTGTGATGTTGCCCGTCTCATGACAGATCAGGGTTTGAATATTGTGACCATGGAATTGCAGCAGAAGGGCGGTTTTGCCACCATTTCTTTGGAGATTGAAGAAACAGATCAGAGAATAGAAAAAAATATACTCCTGGATCTTTTTTCGACTCTTCCCGGGATTAAAGAATGGCAGAAGTTGAGGTGGCTGCCTCGGGAAAAAAGGCAGCAGTGGTTCCGGACATTGTTTGATGGTATGAGCGAGGGGATTATCTCCGTTGATTCAAAAGGAAATATTAATACTATCAACAGTGTTGCATGCAAGATTCTCGATCAGGTGTACGAGAACATCATTGGTAACCATATAAGTGAATTGAGTCCCAAGGACTCAATTCTTATAGACTGTTTGAGAAAAAAAATACCTGTCAGCAGGAGAAAAAGCCTGGTGACCAGCCGGGGGCGGGTGGAATTCTATGGTTCCGCTAAACCAATCAGTGGCTCCAACGGCAGACTGGTTGGCGCTGTTTTACTGATTCAGGATTTAAAAGAGGTAAAGGAGATGGTAGATGCCGTTTCAACGCCTCTGCAGGTTACCTTTGACGATTTCATAGGGCAGAGCCCTGTCATTCGCAATCTGATAACGTTTGCCAGAAAAATTGCTGATACAGGTACAATAATCTCAATTAACGGTGACAGTGGTACAGGTAAAGAACTCTTTGCCCGGGCTATCCATTTTGAGAGTGGTCAGCCTGGGCCTTTTATCCCCATAAACTGTGCGGCCATCCCCGAGTCACTGATTGAGAGTGAACTGTTCGGTTACGCTGAAGGGGCCTTTACCGGTGCCCGGGAAAACGGCAAACCCGGCCTGTTTGAAGCTGCCAGGGATGGGACAATTTTTCTCGATGAAATCGGTGATATGCCCCTTGCTCCCCAGGCAAAAATTCTGCGGGTTCTCCAGGAGGGGGTTGTCAGAAGAATCGGGGGATTTGAAGAGATACCTGTTAATGCACGGGTTATTACCGCTACCAATATGAATTTGAAAGAGATGATTCTCGAAAAACGTTTCCGGGAAGACCTTTTCTATCGTATAAACGGTTTTACTCTCCAGATTCCTCCCCTGCGGGAACGATTAATGGATATTCCTCTTTTGGCAGCATATCTTTTGCATCAGTTTAATGTCAGGCTCGCAAGGGTTGATCAAGTTATCAGTAAAAGTGGGTTCACAAGGCTGTATCAGTACAGTTGGCCTGGTAATGTCCGGGAATTGAGAAATGTCATTGAAAGGGCATCTATCCTCTGTGATTCAGATGTGATTGGGGCGGAGTCGATTCTTCTGGGGAATGAAAGGGCCGCTGGAGAGATTCGAAACCAGGGTATGGATCCGTTGAAAAACAGTAAAAATCCATTGAAGTCTCTGGTAGGGCGGTATGAGGCCGGAATTGTGCTGGAGACTCTTAATCAGACGAAGAGTATAAGGGCGGCAGCCAGGCTGCTTGGATTGTCACACACTGCCCTGCTTAAAAAAATCGGTAAATATAATCTTAGAAATGTAAACAATAGAAACCAATGGAAACAATATAGACCATTAGCCTAAAATACTTGTTAATTCAAGTGGAATCATTATTTATATCAGCTAAATGGTAGTAAAAGTTTCCATTTCATGTTCCGGTTTAAATAAGACCATCAAGATTAATTCCCCTTTCATTGTTTTGTCCTAACGTTAATTCCTGCCACTATTTCACTGTTTTTTCAGATATTTGTTTATCATTTTTTCTGATCCACATTGGAATACCCGAGTATTTTTTTTATTTGGCAGGGATGTTGCATTATTAAGGAAATATGTAACATTTTAATTTATCAGCGCCGGGAATTCCTCTCTTGCGCGAAACTGACAATTGTTCCGGGAGATTTTAAAGATGATAGTTGGCATACTGAAAGAAATTAAAGTCGAGGAAAATCGTGTTGCAATGACTCCTGCAGGGGTTGAAGTCATGAAGGCGAACGGGCATACGGTGCTGGTGGAAAAATCGGCAGGTGCGGGCAGCGGCTTTACTGACGATTTGTACATAGAAGCGGGGGCGGAAATGGTTGATGTTCCCGCCGATATTTTTTCCAGGTCTGACATGGTAATGCATGTAAAAGAACCCCAGCCATCAGAATATGACTTTGTGAAAGAGGGGCAGATCGTCTTCACTTATTTCCATTTCGCCCCTGATGAGCAGCTGACCAGGGCATTCATAAAGACCGGGGCCGTCTGCGTTGCATATGAGACGGTGGAGGGTCCTAATGGTGATCTTCCTCTGCTTACGCCCATGAGCGAAGTTGCAGGGAGAATGTCTATCCAGGAAGCGGCAAAATACCTTGAACGTGCTTCCGGAGGTCGTGGAATACTTATCGGCGGTGTTACCGGTGTTGCACCGGCAACTGTTGTGGTAATCGGAGGCGGGGTAGTTGGAACCAATGCCGCTCAGATGGCCTGTGGTCTCGGTGCGAAGGTATACCTTCTCGACATGGATCTTAATCGTTTGCGCTATCTTTCAGAGGTCATGCCTAAAAACTGTTTTCCAATGATGAGCAGTCCAACTCTTACCCGTGAGCTTGTGAAAGAGGCGGATGTTGTTATCGGTGCAGTTCTTGTTGCAGGTGCCAGGGCACCGAAGCTTGTAACAAAAGAGATGCTGAAAACCATGAAAAAAGGATCTGTCATTGTTGATGTGGCAATTGATCAGGGCGGCTGCTTTGAGACTTCCAAAGCCACTACTCATACTGATCCTGTTTTTGAGGTTGACGGCGTTCTGCACTACTGTGTTGCCAATATGCCGGGGGCGGTACCTGTCACCTCCACCATGGCCCTTACCAATGCCACTCTTCCCTATGCGGTCGAGCTGGCAAATAAAGGCTGGAAGCGTGCTGCTGCAGAGAATCACGGCATTAAAACCGGACTTAACATTGTAGGCGGCAAGGTTACCTTCAAAGGTGTAGCGGATGCTTTTGGGCTTGCCTATACTGAGGTTGATCAGGTTCTGTAATTTTTAATGTAACTGTTCAGGTGGTACCCCAATATTGGCTAAACCACCGCACCGTAACTGTTTAGCAGTGCTTCAAATTCGTTTATTTGGGATTTCGAAGTATACGAGTGCTATTCGAGAAAGTCAAAATGGACGTAGTTGGAGTGCTGCTGAATAGTTACTTTTTAATTAAAAAGAAAAAGGAGAAGAGATGGATTTTTTGAATTCACTTGATTCAATAGTAGGAAAAATTGGTGCTTTTGCCTGGGGTCCCCCCATGCTTATCCTGTTGGTTGGTACCGGTTTCTGGCTGACGTTTTCCCTTCGCGGACTGCAGTTCACTAAACTGGGATATGCTCTCTACCTGGCTCTTATCAAGAGAAAGGAAGACTCGGATGAGCCGGGAGATATTACGCATTTTCAGGCCCTTATGACAGCTCTGTCGGCTACGGTTGGTACCGGTAATATTGCCGGAGTTGCCACGGCTATTGCAATGGGTGGCCCCGGAGCACTCTTTTGGATGTGGATTACCGGTCTGGTAGGTATGGCCACCAAGTACGCCGAAGCTGTTTTGGCAGTTAAGTATCGTGAGGTTGATGAGAATGGCGAGATGTGCGGTGGCCCGATGTACTATATTTCCAAGGGGCTCAATCTGCCATGGCTTGGAACTCTCTTCGCTGTTTTCGCAGCTTTTGCCGCATTTGGTATTGGTAATATGGTTCAATCCAATTCCGTGGCGGATGCAGTCCAGGCAACCTATTCTATTTCACCGTTTATAACCGGTATTATCCTGATGGTCTGTACCGCCGCAGTAGTTTTGGGCGGGATTAAAAAAATTGGTAAAGTAACCGGAACTCTTGTACCGATAATGATCGGTTTTTATGTGGCAGGTGCAGGTTATATTATTATCACTCATATTGCCGAAGTTCCAGCTGCGCTCGTTTTTATAGTGAAGCAGGCATTTAATCCAACCGCTGCTGTTGGCGGTTTTGCCGGCGCAAGTATCATGCTGGCCATTCGTATGGGTGTTGCCCGGGGTGTTTTTTCCAATGAATCCGGTCTTGGCAGTGCACCTATTGCTGCAGCAGCAGCACAGACCAAAAGTCCGATCAGCCAGGCACTCGTTTCCATGACCCAGACTTTTATCGATACAATTATTGTCTGTACCATGACAGGCCTGGTTCTGATTATAAGCGGCCTCTGGTCCAGCGGGGCCACCGGAGCAAAGCTCACAACAATGGCTTTTGCCGCAGGAATGCCCGGTGGGGCCCATGTTGTTACCATCGGCATAATTCTCTTTGCTTATTCCACCATTCTCGGCTGGTGCTATTATGGTGAGAAATCCATCGAGTTTCTTTTCGGCGCCAAGTCCGTAATGCCCTACAGGATCCTTTTTGTCATTTTTGTTGGAGTAGGGGCTGTTGCAAAACTGAGCCTGGTGTGGAATATTTCAGATACTCTTAACGGGTTGATGGCCATACCGAACCTTATTGGTCTTATATTCCTGACACCTGTCGTTGTTTCAGAGACTAAAAAGTTTTTCGACAATAAGAAGTAGCGCCATTCTTGACAGGCTGCAGGGAAAGAGCGATTGCCGCATTCTCTCACCACAGAGAGCACAGAGGACACAGAGAAAAGAATCTTTTTGCCATCTTTTTCTGAGCACTCTGTGTCCCCTGTGGTTTAACTTAGGAAGTCTTCGCGTATTTTTGTTTTTTACACCCCTCAAGGGGGTACTATACTGAGTTACACAAGTTCTGACGTAAGGTATTAATTACATGTTTCATGTAAAAGAAAAAGGGAGTCACAAATGAGTCAAACAGATAGGTATGATGTTGTTGTTCTCGGTGGTGGGCCCGGCGGATATACCGCGGCTTTTAGAGCAGCTGATTTGGGACTTTCTGTCTGCCTTGTGGAGAAACAGGGCTGCACGGTGCGGCGGTGATTGAGGAGGCCGTCGAGGCAAGTGAATATGGTATCAGCTTTGCTCCACCGGAAATTGATATTGCAGCGCTGCTGGCAAAAAAAGAGAGTGTTATTGCTCAGCTTACCACCGGTCTTGCAGGACTCTGTAAGGCAAGAAAAATTACCAGGTTGGTGGGCAGGGGTGTATTTAAGGATAAATCAACTCTGCTGGTCACCGGCGCAGATGGCGAAATAGAGATAGGATTTACCGATGCTGTTATTGCCACAGGTTCTGCCCCTTTTATTCTGCCTGGCATCCCTGATGATCCAAGGATATGGGATTCAACTGATGCACTTGAATTGAAAACGATTCCCGGCAGGCTGCTGATCATTGGTGGAGGTATAATTGGTCTGGAAATGGCCCAGATTTACAGCGCACTCGGTTCAAAAATTACCATTGTGGAAATGCTCGATCATATTATTCCTCCGGCTGATAAGGATCTTATACAGCCGCTGTTTCTGAAATTAAAGAAAAAATATCATATCCTGACGAAAACGAGAGTGACTGAGATTAAAACAGCTGAAACTGGTATAATTGCCTCCTTTGAAGGAGTAAAGGCCCCCGACCGGGAAGAATTTGATGCCGTACTGGTGGCTGTTGGCAGACGGCCCAACAGTTCAGAAATGGGATTTGAAAATATTGGTCTGCAGATAAATGATCGTGGATTTCTGGAGGTCAATGAGCGGCAGGAGGCTTCTGTTCCCCACTTCTATGGTATAGGTGATGTTGTCGGCGAACCGATGCTGGCCCATAAGGCAACCCACGAGGGAAAAGTGGCGGCAGAAAATATAGCAGGGCATAACGTTGCTTTTAAGCCGCTGACTATTCCCTCTGTTGCCTATACTAACCCTGAAGTTGCATGGATGGGGATGACGGAAAAAGAGGCCAAGGAAAAGAAAATCGCCTTCTCCAAGGGTAAATTCCCCTGGGGTGCAAGCGGTCGGGCACTGAGCGCAGGAGCGCCATCAGGAGTGACAAAAGTACTTTTTGATGAAGAGACCGGTCGGATTATCGGTGCAGGAATCTGCGGCATTAATGCCGGTGAGCTTATTCATGAGGCGGTTCTTGCCCTGGAGATGGGTGCAAACGCCGAGGACATAAGTAAAACTGTTCATGCCCATCCCACACTTGCCGAGACCTTCGGCTTTGCTGC